>JAGWBT010000038.1:8966-10634 GCA_021295755.1 Candidatus Poribacteria bacterium | reverse complement strand
TCAAGTTGTCCCATCAATCTCTCCTTTCAGACCTACTATCGTGAAGTCAAGTCGTCTCCTAAGTCATAGCCGTCGAACTGTCCCGGCTCCATACAGACAGCCATCACGAGCATTTCCAAATCCTCTTGCCTGTGGTTGTAGATACCGTGCGATCCCCCCAACTTGTTCGGGATAGCGTCGCCTACATGCACCTCTTCTGTTTCGTCGTCCATCGTCATTCGACCGCTGCCCGCCATGATGATGTAGGTCTCCTCTATCACGTCGTGGCGATGATAGCCGACCGATGCACCGGGTGGAACCACGCAGTGAACAACGAATCCCCAATTGGTTCGGAAATCCTGATGCCCCCAAACCTGCCTTATCCCTACTTTCCCTTTGCCCCCATGGACATTTGGGATAAAAGTCAGTAGATCGTGGTCAAGCCGCCCAACGGGAAGCCTATCAACCGCCTCTAACGGCGCACCGACACGGTCCTCCCCAAAATCTGTGCAATCATATCCACCCCCCGGATTCGCGACACAGAAATTCATAAACCGTGTCTCTTTATCCGTATGGTTGTAGATTGCGTGTGATTCCCCCTTTCGGCAAGGGACAGTCGCACCCCCAACTACCTCTGCCGTTCTGCCGTTGTGAGTGAACTGTGCGGCGTTGTCCAAAATTGTGAACATCTCTTCGCACTCATCGTGGCGGTGATGACCAATCCCGCCACCGGGCGGCAAAATCGCGTAATGGACAAACCACCACGGCGTCTGAAAATCTCCCTCGCCCCAGAGCCCCTTAATTAAAAGATGACCTGCCCCGCCATGGACACTTTCTGACACACTCAATTCATCCCGATGCACATGAGCAATACGCATGGCTATTTCTCTCTCCCTTGTATCGTATTAAAATTTGGCAGCCATTTGCTGCAATCTTCAAAGCCAGTCGAGCAGTATCTTACCACGCCTGAGATCGCAACTCAACAAAATTTGTGCATATGGATGGGAGTGCTCAAGAGATATAAAATAGCCTGTGATGCGGGTACTAGCGATAGGCCTACCCATTGGCTTTTGGACTTGACGGAGTGAGTCTACTGTGCTAAACTCGACATTAGCATGAAAATTTATTTTTGAAAATCTGTTTTCTATACACGGAGCATTTGCCATGATGAAAATCGGTGCCATGTCTTTGAGCTTTTGCACAAATTGTCTATGACTTGGGATATGACATGATTGAGTTGCATACGAGCGCGTTTGAATCTACCGACATTGATTATCTACGAACGGTCAAAAAGGACCTGATGCAGAAGGGGCTACCACTCGGATATATCGGAATCAGCAACGATTTTGGACGTCCGATTGAGGAACATCCGGAGCAGATTGCGTTAATCAAGAAGTGGATTGATGTCGCAGATTTTATGAGTTGTCCATTGGTTCGCGTCTTCGCCGCATACCTACGGGAAGAGCACAAAGATGAGGAGGCAGTCTGGCCACCGATGATTGCCGGGTTCAAGGAAGTTGCGGAGTACGGCTACGAAAAGGGAATCCTCGTCGGCTTACAGAATCACAATCACAACAATGTCACCCGCACCGGCGATGATCTGCTTCGCGCCCTCCGTGAAACGGATCACCCCTACTTCACACACATCGTCGATACCGGACAGTATGCCGGTTCGCCCGGCGCAAGTGG
>JAGWBT010000038.1:5253-8914 GCA_021295755.1 Candidatus Poribacteria bacterium | reverse complement strand
GCTCGCACGAAGTTTTATCAGATAGACAGCGGTGTGGAGGAGTGGCTTGACTATCCACGCATCCTTGATATTTTTCGCGGAATCGGTTATAACGGTTGCCTGTCGGTGGTCTACGAAGGCGAGTCTGATCGGGTGGAATCGATGCGGAAAGCCTTGAACTATCTTCGATCAATTATGTGAGACGTGATGCGTGAAACGTGAAGAAAACTCACGCCTTTGAACTCATGAACCCCTGAACTATTGTATTGGATCACTAAAGGGGCAGAAGGCAAATGGATCAAATTGTTGACCTAACAATGCCGATCGAGAACCACTTTCGGTGGCCGGTAGATCGGCAACTCAAAGAGGACTTCAACACGGGCAGCGCTTTCCAAGTGACTTGGGCTGGCTGGGCGGTTCATGGATTTACACATATTGACGCGCCGAGGCATATCGACCCCAACGGTGGGACAACGAGCGATATTTCACTCAATCAGATTGTAGGTAAAGCGGCAATTGTCGATCTCACCGGCATCGAACCCAATTCAGCGATTACTGAAACCCAAGTCCGTGATGCTGGTGGGCACATCAATCCGGGCGACATCGTCCTGCTGAAAACCTGTTGGGACCAGGTCACCTCGCCAAAGACCCCGGAATTCTGGACGACTGCGCCCTACATGACCCGACCGGCGTGCGAGTGGCTTTTATTACGATTTTCCACAGGATTATCCCATCCGAAAGCTGCTTGACAAAGAGGTCGCACCGATTTCTGACTTTGTAACACATGATGTGTTGCTTCGCAACGGCGTGATCATGATTGAGTACCTTTGTAACTTGTGCCAATTAACGACCCCCTGCACCCAACTCTACGCGCTTCCGTTGAAGATCCCGGAATCGGACGGTGCGCCCGCTCGTGTGATTGCCGTTCAGCCTGAAGCGTAGAAGACCGCTGCCGCTATCGGTAGCTCGATCGCTTACTTCATAATATTCAGGACTTACCCAAATTGAACAGAAAATTGGCATATTTTGTTGAAAAGTCGTTATTTGGTTGCATTTAACCCCCTAAATCCCCCTTATCAGGGGGACTTTAAGAGGCACTGCGTAAGTCCTAATATTCATAGAGGTACGCTAGGAATACAGAATATGGAATCACCTTCACACGCTCTCGACCGGCAAGACTTCGCGTCATGCTACACTTTGCATTTTCGCCCTGAAGGGGCACTCGTCGGGGACGCATCTTTCTTCTGTCGGGACGGCGAGTGCCACCTTTTCTATTTGAGCAAAAGAAACGATGACCCGCCCAGACTTCCTCGTTGTGAGCTCGACCACGCGGTGAGCACCGATCTTCTCCATTGGGAGCTTCTGCCGCCGGCACTGCTGCCGGGGCAGCCGGGAGAGCCGGATGATGACGGAATCGGTGGTGCGACGATAGTTTATTCCGAGGGACAGTACCAGATGTTCTACGCCGGCACCAACCCCCAAGTGATCTATCATGCCCGCAGCGATGACCTAATCAAGTGGGAGAAAGACGCTCCCCTGCAACCGATAATCGTTCCGGATCCACGCTGGTACGTGCCCCACGATGCCCCCGTAGAAGACCCCTACCTGCTCACGGCGTGGCGAGATCCGTTTCTGTTCTACGATGATCCAAGCGAGCAGTATGTGATGGTCACCACCGCCCGGCTCAACCACGGACCGTTGCGGGAACGCGGCTGCGTGGCTTGGACCGTCAGCAAAGACCTAAAAAACTGGGAGGTGAAACCGCCCCTTTACAGTCCTTTTATCGGCGCAGCCCTTGAGGTTATAGAGATTCTTAAAATGGAAGGGCGTTACTATCTAATCTTCTGCCACGGAGAGACAAACACCACGCGCTACCGAGTCGCAGAACGGTTGGAGGGTCCCTATCTCTGTCCTGAGGATGACATTCTTCTGCCGAATTATATGTATGCACCTCGAACCGCTATGATGGGCGGTAATCATTATCTCGTTCCTTGGGCAGCGGACCGTATTGGCGGTAACGATGATTATCAACCTGAATGGGGTGGAGAGGGATACGCTTGGGGTGGCGTGCTGGGGACTCCTCAGCATATTCGACCTCTGCCGGATGGAGGGATCGGCTTGTTTTATCCAAGCATCGTTGATTCCTTGGCAGGCGAGGCGTTGCTAGATTCGAGTTTATTGGAGCAGGTACGCTCGCAACGGGGAGAGTGGAAAGGGGCATCAGGGAGACTCTCCGCTGTCTCTTTTCAGGGAATGGCGCGGGGGATGCTTTCCGCCGGCGGAACGGATTTTATTCTCTCTTGCGAAATAACGATGAAACGGGGTGCTGCGGCGGGCTTGATTCTGCGTGGCAGCCAAACCGGCGAAGCGGGTTACTTCCTGCGTTTAGAGCCTAGAACAGGTATCATTTCACTATGGCGATATCCTAGACCATGGGTGGTCTCCCGACCAATGGCGATGAAGATTACGACCGATGTTGACTATAATCAACCCTTAGCGTTAAAAGTTTTGCTCCACAGACATATCTTAGACGTTTATCTGAACGACAGGCTAGTCATCTCGCGTGCTGTTCATGACTATAAGGAAGGACGTTTCGGGTTTTTTGTCGAGGATGCCGAGAGCGAATTTACTGCGCTCAGGGCGAATGAGCTAAAAGAATAAGTCTGTCGGACAGTCTTTCGTTTTCTCGCATCTCATAACAAGGAATAGAGATTCAATGGAAATTACTGATATTAAACCGATCCCAGTGCAGGTCGGACACAGAAATCAACTGGTGATTAAAGTCGAAACAGACGAAGGGATTTACGGTTGGGGAGAATCCGGGGTATCGGGGCGTGAATTGGCTGTCGTTGGTGCGATTCAGCATTATCGCGAATTCCTCATTGGTCGCGACCCGATGCGCATTGGTGGACTCTGGCAGGAGATGTATCGGAGCCAGTATTTTGAGGGCGGGCGTATCTTGACCGCCGCTATCGCCGCCATTGACATCGCACTTTACGATATTGCGGGCAAGGCGCTCGGTGTGCCGGTCTACCAATTGCTCGGTGGGAAACAGCGGGATTTTGTCCCCTGTTTTGCCAGTACCTTCGCCCAATCGCTTGAGAAATTGATTGAGGATACCAATTTGCTGATCGAAAACGGTTGGAATGTCATCCGCACGGCACCAGTTCAAGGCGATGATCCAACAATTTTTGAGCCGCGGGAGTCGATTGCCATAACCGCCAGCCAGTTGACGCAGCTTCGGGAAGCGGTCGGTCCTGCACCTGTCCTAGGTATCGATTACCACCATCGTTTGAGTGTCGCGGAAGCGGCATCCTTTTGCCAACGTATGCCCAGTGGCACCCTCGATTTTCTCGAAGAACCGATTCGCGATCAGACGCCGGCGGCGTATGAATCTTTGCGTCAGATGGTTGATGTGCCGTTTGCGATCGGGGAAGAAATCTCCAGCAAATGGGACTTTTTGCCTTATCTAGAACGGGGGATTACCAATTTTGCCCGCATTGATGTCTGTAACGTTGGGGGATTAACGGAAGCGATGAAAGTGGCGAGTTTGGCGGAAACCCACTATATCGACCTGATGCCGCATAATCCGTTGGGGTCAATCTGCACAGCGGCCACAGTACATCTAGCCGCAGCGGTTCCCAACTTTGCTTGGTTGGAGGTGCGCGTTTCACCAACTGAG
>JAGWBT010000038.1:4864-5243 GCA_021295755.1 Candidatus Poribacteria bacterium | reverse complement strand
ATGCAACCAAAACTTGAAGGGGACCGCTTCGTGGTGCCCGATACGCCGGGGCTTGGTGTTGAGTTCAACGAAGAGATGGCAGCGAACCAGACCTTTACATTCTGGGAAGCACCGCACTGGCGGCGCCGCGATGGGTCTTACACCAACTGGTAGGTGGGATTGATGACACGGACAGTCATCCGTGAGAGGAGGAACTTGTGAGGTCAACCGACGACCAAGCCTCACACCGGACGGTTCGCTGGATCCACGTTACAGATCTGCAATTGGGCTTTGGCAAGTCTGCTGGCAATGACAATGATACTAACGCCCGGAGGCTCATTGAGCAGGTCGTGTCTGAAGAGGTGGATTTCGTTATCAATTCAGGCGATCTCATCCACGG
>JAGWBT010000038.1:0-4605 GCA_021295755.1 Candidatus Poribacteria bacterium | reverse complement strand
AAGCAGGAACTGAATCGTTCACCGCAAGACAGATGTCTCATTGCGGTCGGTCATTATCCGATCTTTCTGTCTCCTGATTTTTACGGAAGGTTTTCGGACCCGTCTTTACATTACGATGAACGGACCGGGCAAGAAGGGGTTCTGCTTCCAATCCTGCTCGAAGCCGGGGTCGATCTCTATCTTTGCGGTCATCTGCATACCTATGAGCGGACACGGTCCTACGGGGTTGCTTACCCGGATCTGATGCCGTATCAACCGAGTCAGTACTGTCAAGCCCTAGACGAACAACAGTGTTACGTCCGCTATATCCTCACTGAGGACACCATCCATGCCGAAGCACTATCCCTACACGGGACGGTCGTGGATACCTGGTCGCAGGTGCTTAATCGGGATCAGCAGTCAGTAGTGTGATAACAACTCAAAAGCGGCAATGCTGAATCTGCCTCACTAAATTCGACAATAAAACGAAAACCTATACTGTAGTTGCCCGATTTATCGGGCGTCGGAACCGCTCGCAGCAATTTTCTGATTCGCCGGAAGGAATTCATGATGAAACAGGTTATCATTGAAAATCCCGTTATCAATTCGCCCCTTCTCTGAACCGCAACGCCACCTCCGAATTCGACGAAAGGCGCATCACCGATGAGATTGTCGAAAGGCGGCGGCAGAGTGAGTATTTCATTCCGAATAGGATTATGTCATTTCTCAACAAATGAAAGACATCAAAAGTATACGTCTAAGAAATTACGATTACTCAACTAATGGCTATTACTTCGTTACGGCTCTCACAAATTATCGGCGACCGTATTTAACGAAAAATCTATATAAGTAGGTCAACGCCGCGATTAAAGAATTGAACAAATTGGGTGAAATTGTTCGACGCCTGAAAGCTAAAACGAGTCAGAAAGCCGGATTGAAGTTATGGCAACCCAATTATTACGAGCATGTGATTCGACACGATCAGGCACTATCACGAATTCGGCAATACGTTATTAACAACCCTCACGCAGAGCAAATTGAATTTAGGGATTTTTACGACAGCAACAAGCCTGACCGCAAAACGTAATTATCCTGTAGTCCGGTGAGTCAGCGCCGCTAATGCCTCGACAAATAGGGAAAACAACGCCTGATAAATCAGGCAACTACAGGTCATATTGAATGCTATTAATGTGCAACTCTCGATTTATTGGGACGAACCCCTTGAGAGACCACTTGAAACTCAGGGATAATAGGAGGAAACATCATGAACGATCTTGAACTGCAGCAGTATCTGTTCGATGTACAAGGCTACTTGGTAATTGAAAACGTCTTGAACTCAGAAGAACTTGCAACACTCAACCAGTTGATTGACGAGCAAGAACTACCCACACCGGGAAAGGTTCAACGATTTGGCAGTGCGCCAGACGGATCGGGATTTCTCGCCTGGGGAAAACCGTTCTGTGATCTATTGACCCATGAAGCGGTTATGCCGATTATTCGATTCCGGTTGGGCGATTGTTTCCGCCTCGATCGGATTTATGGGATGTACATGCGCGAGGGGATGCCAAGAGGACGACTGCACGCCGACTACGGTGCCACCTCCCCAACCTCCGGCGCTCAACCGGGAGAATACTTTCCTTTCCGTGATAATCAAGTCACTAACGGGTTTGTCGTAGTGACATGGGTGCTGTCTGATGCAGGTCCCGACTATGGTGGGTTTTGCTGTATCCCCGGCAGCCACAAAAGCAACTTTAAGCTACCACCACAGATAGATCAGGCTCCCGAAGATGCACCGTGCGTGATTATCCCCAATGCGTCAGCCGGTTCGGCGATCCTATTTACTGAGGCTCTAACGCACGGAACAGCAGCATGGCGCGGCAAGCATGAGAGGCGGTCTCTGCTGTATAAATATTCTGTGTCCCACATGGTGTGGCTCGCTCGACGCGTACAACCACCGGCGAATGTGGAACTGACACCGCGTCAGGAGATTCTCTTCGGTGAACCCGGAGATCCGCATCGCCACTTCCCATCGCTGTTTGAAGGATTTGAAAGCGAGCAAGCTGTATGAGTAGATCATTGGAATCTGCGCTACACAACTTGGTAAGGCAACGGTTGGATGATGCAGACATCAGTTATTGCGGGATAACTAAAAATGGATATCAAATCCCTGTCCTCCTTCATAAGGACGCCTACGATTTCTCTAGGGACTGCACCCGAATATTGATTATCGGAGGGGTCAATGGGACCGATGGTGACGTTCAACTAACCCTTGATGTAATTGAAACAATTACAAACCGTGTCAACGATTTCAACACCTTATCAATCAGTTATATTCCCTGCCTGGACTATGACGCATATATAAGTAGCCCACAAGCACCTCAAACTGAAGGGAAATTGACGCATGGATTCCCGCCCGATGGAAACTACTTCTTTGATCCAGAAATACCGGAGAGCAGATACATCTGGCGGTGGGTGTCCTACCAAGTCCCCGATCTAGTGATTGAGTTATCCTTTGGAGAATCAATCCAGATTGAACCCAACGAGGCTTCCTCCGCTTTTATGGCTGATATGAATACAGCGAGTCCTATCTCCGACGATAGCCTAATTGGAGCGCTGGGACGGAAGCATGAATCCAATCTGGGATCGATACCGGGAGTCAGGATCACGGGAACAAGCGAGCAGGTTGCATCAAAAACAGTTGAGTTATTGCACAAAGTGATAGATTCTAGGGGCACAGATCAATCTTCATCAAGTCTTGCTGCAGCTGCAATCCGCAGCCGGAGGGACCGAACTGCACAAGAGGTGAGTGAGGTACTAGCCTCGCAGTTTGGGTATAAGCTAGATTCCCCGATTAATTACATTCAAGGTGTCGGTGTGAGCGGTAGAATTCGATTGGCGGAACATAAGAATCAAGATGTGCCTGATGATATTTTCCAGCTTGTCGATCCTTATGTTGATGACCCTTCCACCAGTTTTGGCGATGCCCCCGGTTCTGCCTCGCTTGCCGGGGCGGTATGGGCAGATGATCTGTTCCGAGTGACCAAAGACCCAAGATACAAAAATTATCTCTTAGATCTGACAAATAGGTTTGATTCAAGTGGCTCAAATCCCCCTGCTCCGGCGGATCCGAGGTGGAGAACAGAGGATATGTTCATGCTTGGGTCAACAATGGGGAGGTGTTATGCGTTGACCCAAGATAGGCAATATCTAGACCTCCTGACCAATTTCCTCGTCGAAATGGGTACACAACAGATCTCAGGATTATATTGGCACGATAGAGAAACCCCTTTTTATTGGGGCAGGGGAAACGGATTCGCCGTTCTGGGGCTTGCAGAGACATTGACCTATCTGCCACAATCTCATCCCCTATACACCGATATACTTTTGATGTATCAGAAATTGTTGAACGGATTGCGAAAATACCAGAACCCGTCGGGTTGCTACCACCAGGTTATCACCCTACCGGGTAGTTATCAAGAACTCACAAGCACCTGCATGATCGGCTATGGGGTTGCCAGAGGGATTAAATTGGGACTGTTAGATCAATCCTATCTCCCAACGCTAGCGTCTCTATGGAATGGGCGATGTAGTTGATGGATGCACAGGGACAGGCGCGTTAGAGACGGAACACGATTACATCGTTCGAGAGGCACTGAGTGGTTATGATGACCGCACAGGCAGTCTGGCATTGTGGTTCGCTGTTGAGATGATGCAGCAAGATTCTTGGAAGAACTAATCAAAGCAAAACAATCCAACCATTCTGATCAAGAATGATTTTAATCAGAAAGGCGATCAGATGCCAGTCTATAAATATAAAACTTTTGAAGAGGCTGAAAGTGCTCTATGGAATTTCCATCCTGATGAAGCATATTTCAGTCAAGTGGCTGAACTTTGGAACTTTGCCAACAAACTTTGTCCAATTACTTACCCAAAAGGGATTTTTAAATATCGAAGCATAGAGGAAGCAAATAAACAGAGAAATGAGTGGGAGTTAGCTCATGCAAAGAAGATACAGGTGGCAAGAAAACGAGTCACAACCAAGGAGGCAAACCGATGCGAAGATTGAACAGAATTATTGTTTGGATAATTGTGTTGTTCCTTCAGCAGCAATTACTCGTTCAGGTATTCGCCGCTCAAGCGGAGCGGATTACCTCCAAAGAACTCAAGCGCTTACTAGACGCCAAAGAGAAGGTAACTTTGGTTGATGTCCGTGGCCAGATTAATTACAACCTCGGACACATCCCCGGAGCCATTTCGATGCCATTCCCGGATGGGATTGAAACGAGACATCAAACACTTCCCGCTGAAGGGCTAATTGTCTTGTACTGAAGCTGACCGGCGGAAGCCACAAGTGCCGGTGCGGCACAAATGTTAATAGACGAGTTTGGTTTTCCTCCGGAGCGCGTGAAAGTGCTCCAAGGAGGTTTTCCCGGATGGCAGCGGGCAGGCTATCCAATTGAAATGACGGTCGCTGTTGAACCGAAAGGAAAACGCTTCATCCTGTGGGGACAGATTAAATCAAAAAACCGGAGGTGAAGCGCAACTTAAATGAACGAATATGATCTAACCATTATCGGTGGAGGAAGCGCGGGCCTTGTGCTAGCGGTGGCGGGTGCGAAGTTAGGG
>JAGWBT010000037.1 GCA_021295755.1 Candidatus Poribacteria bacterium | reverse complement strand
CCAGAGGTAGTTAATCATGCCTGATACCGGTTCTGACTCTAAGATAATGCGTCACACGCTAAACACACAAATGCTAGATCGAATTGCGGTTACTATATCCGTGCTTTTCAATCCATTCCTATTGCCGCTTGCATCAATCCTGATAATCGTCTGGCTATCTGTTACGACAACGCAGCAGGGATTGTTATGGATGGTGATTGTCATACTGTTTGCTAGTGTGCTGCCGATGCTCTTTATCCTGTTACTTTTTCGTCTGGGACAACTGAGCGATTTCCGACTAACCGTCAGAGAACAACGCGCTAAACCGCTGATATTTTCGCTTGTAAGTGCCCTTGTCGGCAGCGGCATTTTATACCTCCTTGATGCGCCGCGAGAGATTGTCTGGCTCTGTATTGCCTGCGTTATCAATGGAGTTGTGCTTACCCTAATCACACAGGTGTGGAAAGTCAGCTTTCACAGTGGCGTTGCCGCAGGGTGTATGACAGGGCTGGTGACACTAATCAGCAGCCAGTTTGTCTATCTGTTCATCCTGCTGCCGTTCATTGCGTGGGCGAGGGTGCACCGGAAAAGGCACACCTACCTTCAAACTATCATCGCCGCACCGATCGCTGTTGCAAGTACTGCTGTAGTACTTCAGTTAGCATTATAACAGGCTTATATCCGGGACTGCCGAAACAGCCAGAACCGTCCAATAATACAAATCTCTTGTTGCTTGACTTAGCCTCAATGGATCATGATTTAGTGAATAACACATAGAAAAAGCGTAGGTAAGAAACAATGGCAGAACAAAACGACACGAAACAGCTACTAATCATTGACGGTACAGCGTTTGTCTATCGCGCATTTTATGGAATGCAACAACAACTGACCAACTCCCAAGGTCAACCGACCGCTGCAATCCTGAGCTTCACGAGAACACTGCTGAAATTGCTCGAAGAAGGGAATGAGTACATAGCGATAAAGAGACGAACTTTATGCCGCCTATAAAGCAGATCGTCCCCCAACGCCAGACGCACTCATTGCCCAATTCCCGTATGTGCGGAAAATTGTCGAGGCACTTGGTATCCCAACCGTGGAAATGGTTGAATACGAAGCTGATGATGTCGCCGGGACCTTGGCGAAGCAAGCCGAGGCAGTGGGGTTCGATGTGCTGATTATGACCAACGACAAGGATATGCTCCAGTTAATCTCCCCAAAGATTAAGGTGCATCGTGTCAATCCGCGTGGTGGATTCGAAATCTACGACGCAGCAGTGTGCAAGCGGCGTTACGGGATAGAACCGTATCAGATCCCCGATTACCTTGCACTTGCAGGCGATAGTGTTGATCAGATCCCCGGCGTCAGCGGTATTGGAGAAAAGACCGCCCCTAAACTGCTCTCTGAGTTCGGTACGATCGAGACCCTCCTCCAGCACCTTGATGAAGTGCCGGGCCGGTTTCGCACCAAGCTGGAGGCAGGGGAGAACCACGCACTACTGAGCAAAAAACTGGCAACCCTCGAAACCGCCCTTGAACTGCCCATTACACCTGAAGGATGCAAAGTTAGGGATAGAGACAGCGAGGCGTTGTTAGCACTTTTCCGCGAGCTTGAGTTTCGCAGTCTACTCGACCAGATTTCAACAGACCAAGAAATGCCGAAACCGGACACAGACTATCAGATGATTACGGAGGAAACTGACTTAAAGCATCTGGTTGAGAAACTCAAGGAGAACGGGGAATTTTCCGTAGATTTGGAAACAACATCAACCGACCCAATTGATGCCCAGATTGTTGGTATTGCCATTACCACCGCGCGGCATGAGGGATATTACATTCCCACTATGAGTTCCCTCTTGGATTCCCCATCTTTGCTCTCCCAAGATCAGATTTTGGAGGTTCTCCGCCCCGTTCTTGAGGATGGTTCTCATCAAAAAGTGGGGCAGAATATAAAATATGACCTCAAGGTGTTCAAACGTCACGGCGCAGACTTGAACGGTATCTCGTTCGACACGATGCTCGCTTCTGGGTTGCTGCATCCAGCGTCATCCAGCCACGGTCTAGATGACCTCGCCTTCACCCATCTGAACCACAAAATGATTCCGATTAAAGACCTAATCGGCACAGGCTCGAAACAGATCACGATGGATCTTGTACCGCTCCCACAGATCACGGAGTATGCTTGCGAAGATGTGGACATCACACTGCAACTCAAGAACAAATTTGAGTCGGAGCTAGCGACAGAAGGATTGACGAATATTTTCCGCGATATTGAAATGCCATTAATCCCTGTGCTTGCCGATATGGAGTTAGCAGGCATTAAGGTCGATGGCAATTATCTCAAACAGTTGTCGCAAGAATTTCAAGAACGGCTCGATCAGAAGATGGATCAGATCTACGCAGAAGCAGGACAGGAATTTAATATCAATTCCCCAAAACAGCTTGGGCAGCTTTTGTTTGAAGAACTCGATCTGCCGAAGAATCTAACGCGTAGAACAAAAACGGGTTACTCAACCGATATCCGGGTGCTGCAAAGGTTGGCTCCACACCACCCACTGCCCGAGTTGATTTTGGAATATCGGTCTTTTTCGAAACTCAAATCCACGTACACCGACGCACTTGTTGGACTGATTAACCCGGATACAGGACGCATCCACACATCGTTCCACCAAGCCGGTGTCCGCACAGGCCGTCTCAGCAGCAGCGATCCAAACCTACAGAATATCCCTGTGCGAACCGCTGAAGGACGGGAGATTCGCCGGGCATTCGTCGCTAGTGACGATGATCATACGCTGATTGTTGCGGATTACTCGCAGATTGAACTGCGTATCCTTGCCCATCTCTCTGGAGACGACCGCCTTCGGGAAGCTTTTGAGCAAGATCTGGATATCCATGCACAATCCGCTTCTCTTATCTTTGGTCTGCCGCCGGGGGAGATTGACGATGATATGCGTCGTCAGGCAAAAACGATGAATTACGGGATCGTCTACGGTGTCGGTGCGTTCCGTCTGTCCAACGAACTTCAGATCGAGTTTGGCGAAGCCCAACAATTAATCGACAACTACTTTCAGACCTATGCTGGTGTCAGAGACTATTTTGACCGGATTGTTGCCAAAGCACAGGAGCAAGAATATGTCACGACGCTCCTCGGACGACGCTGCTATGTGCCGGAGATCCAAGCCGCGGATCGAAACACGCAAGATTTTGGCAAACGCGTGGCAATCAATGCCCCCATGCAAGGCACAGCTGCAGAACTTATCAAACTCGCCATGCTTGGGATTCATGACTATCTGAAGAAGAATGGTAAGCGGACGAAACTACTGCTACAGGTCCATGACGAGTTGGTGTTTGAAGCGCCGAAATCCGAGCAGGAGGAGGTCTTGACAGAGATCAAACGCCTAATGGAGAATGCCTGTCAAATTGATGTGCCTATTAAGGTGGATATCCATGCAGGGGCGAGTTGGCTGGAAGCAAAGTAGAGATGGTTCATTAAGTGAGGATTTTCAGATCGGTCTTTGTTCGCTTGTGCAGTACACTACATTATCAGCACCGGATTCTTTGATAACTGTTGCTCGGTATACACATAATCCTGCGCTTGAACGATATGAAGCGGAGGACACGGCACTGGTGCATTTAGGCAAATCTTGTGCGTCATATTGACAAGAGTTTCAAAATGTGATGCTGCCATTCTGGCATTTCTAGGAAACCTCTGAATGTCATGTACGTTGCTGCCTATGGTTATTGGGTTGGCACGTATATTGCCCGATAATCTGCTACGTGAACTCCGGTTTAGTCCGCGAGGATATGTGTATCGTTAGGAATAAGAGGGGAGGAGCTCTAAAAGATGATCCGGCACAGTTATCGAATTTTGCTAGTTGATGATGATATGGCTTCTTTGGAAGTCTTGGGGGAGGTCTTAACTCGTGCCGGCTACGATGCGGTGTCCGCAGAAACTGGATATGAAGCCTTAGAAATTGTTCGGAAGGCCTCAATAGATCTTGCGCTCCTAGATTTCAACCTGCCGGACACAACGGGCGCAGAATTGCTTCAACAGATTAAGCGATTCCAGCCAAGTGTGCCTGCCATCATTATGAGTGCAAATACGTCACAGGGTGTAAAATTTGATGTATTTGACGCAGGTGCCTACACATTCATATCGAAACCGATAGATTTACGCCAGCTTCTGGGATGCGTCTCCCGCGCATTAGATCTTGGACAACAATCGATATCGCGCCATCAAGACAGCAGGCAGGCTGTTTCAATAAGTCGGAACACCCAGACGCTTCAGGTCAAGAGATTAAGCATTTTCCGATGGATTCGGATTATCAAAAATAAGTAGTGAGCAGATACCTGCATCAATAATCAATCAACAATTATTATTAATTTATGGAGGGATTTCGGATGAGTAAGGTCATTGGAATTGATTTAGGAACCACAAATTCGTGTGTCGCTGTTCTAGAAGGCGGTGAGCCAAAAGTGCTCGAAAACGCTGAAGGCACCAGAACAACGCCGTCTGTTGTTGCTGTTACGAAAGAGGGAGAGCGGTTGGTTGGGCAAGTTGCTAAAAGGCAGGCGGTTACCAACCCCAAAAATACCATCTTCTCCGTCAAGCGATTTATGGGACGTAAGTACAACGAGGTTAGTGAAGAAATAAACCGTGTCCCCTACGAGGCTGAGAGCGATAAAGATGGTGATGTCTCTATAAAGATTGAAGATAAACAACATGCACCGCCTGAGATTTCTGCGATGATTCTTCAGAAGATGAAAGAGACCGCAGAATCCTACCTTGGTGAGCCAGTGACGCAGGCTGTCATTACAGTTCCTGCTTATTTTAACGATTCGCAGCGTCAAGCAACGAAAGACGCGGGTAGAATCGCCGGATTGGAAGTACTTCGCATCATCAACGAGCCAACAGCTGCATCATTGGCTTACGGACTTGACAATCAGAAAGACAAAAATATTGCAGTCTACGACTTGGGTGGCGGTACTTTTGACATCTCAATCCTTGAGATCGGCGACGGTGTATTTGAGGTCAAGAGTACCAACGGCGATACCCACCTCGGCGGGGACGACTTCGATCAAAAGATCATCGACTGGCTTGCTGAAGAGTTTCAGCGGGAACAAGGAATAGATCTCCGCAAGGACAACATGGCACTGCAAAGGTTGAAAGAGGCTGCGGAAAAGGCAAAGTGTGAACTCTCAACCGCTATGCAAACCGATATTAATCTGCCTTTTATCACCGCAGATGCAAGCGGACCGAAACACCTCAACGTCAACCTGACCCGTGCAAAACTTGAGCAGATTACCGATGATCTCGTGGAACGATCGCTTGAACCATGTCGGAAAGCCCTTACAGATGCAGGGGTATCTGCGAGTGACATTGAAGAGGTCATATTGGTCGGCGGACAAACACGGATGCCGAAGGTCCAAGAAGCGGTGCAGCGATTGTTTGGTAGGGAACCCCATAAAGGGGTGAATCCAGACGAAGTCGTTGCAATTGGTGCCGCAATCCAAGGTGGTGTGCTCTCTGGCGACGAAGGCGTAAAAGACATCTTACTGCTTGACGTAACTCCCTTGTCGTTGGGCGTCGAAACGCTGGGCGGGATATTCACTCGACTCATAGAACGGAATACAACGATTCCAGCCAAGAAATCACAAATCTTTACAACATCGCAAGACAATCAGACCACTGTTGATGTACATGTATTGCAGGGCGAGCGGGAGCAGGCTGTCTACAACAAAACGATTGGCCGCTTCCAACTCGATGGCCTCCCGCCGGCGCCGCGCAGTATGCCGCAGATTGAGGTGGCGTTTGATATTGATGCAAATGGTATTCTCAATGTTTCTGCAAAGGATCAGGCGACAGGTAAGGAACAACACATTACCATTACTGCTTCGTCGGGACTGTCTGAAGCGGAGATTGATCAGATGGTCAAGGATGCCGAAACCCATGCCACCGAAGACCAGCAGAAGCGCGAAGAGGTGGAGGTGCATAATCGAGCGGATTCGCTGATCTATGAAACAGAGAAGAATCTCGGCGAGTTTGGCGATCAGGTTGATGCGGCAATCAAGAGTAATGTTGAAAATGCCGTTGACGAGCTTAAGAAAGCCCTAGAAAGCCAGAACACCGAGGATATTAAAGCGAAAACTGAAAGTCTAATGCAAGTCTGGCATCAGGCTTCGGAAGAGTTGTATAAGCAAACCGCTGAGGCTGGTGATGACCCATCGGCAGGACCAGAATATCAGAGCGCACCGACAGATGAACCACAGTCCACATCTTCATCGCCTGAAGGCGAAGTCATCGACGCTGATTATGAAGTTGTTGATGAGGACAAGAAAGCTGATGGGGACAAGAAGTAGGACGTTGGCCTCAAATGTTTCGATATTCTTTTTGCTGTGGAGAAATCTATCAACTTAAAAGTGTCAGGGACTTAATAAACCAAATTAAGTCGAAAATCCTAACCTTGCGAAGGTTTCGAGCCCTCGCAAGGTTTTTTTGTTGTATTGGAGGTATCTGATATGGAGACTTCTGGGAAGGAACGTATCCGCGTGGGAGTTGTTGGTGCAGGGCGCGGGCAATCCTTTATGCGATCCGCAATAGCCGTCGGGCTTGAGTTGGTAGCTATCTGCGACACGTGGGAGGAGAAACTGAAGCAGGTCGGTGACCAACTCGGTGTGACTACTTACACTGACTACGATAAGTTCCTCGAACACGACATGGATGCAGTTGTACTCGCCAACTATTTTCACGAACACGCACCCTTTGCAATCAAGGCGTTTGCCGCAGACAAGCATGTGATGAGCGAATGCGCTGCCTGTCACACAATGGCGGAAGCGGTGGCGTTGGCGCGTGCGTTTGAAAAAAGTGGAAAGATTTATCTGTTCGCTGAGAACTATCCGTATATGGTCTATAATCAGGAGATGCACCGCTTGTACAAAGCGGGGCAGATCGGTGAATTCAAGTACGGCGAGGGAGAGTATGTGCACCCAGATCCCGCCGAAGTCAAACTCGCTCGCAGCTGCGGGATCGACCACTGGCGGAACTGGATTCCATCTACCTACTACTGCACCCACTCCATTGCCCCCGTGATGTACATCACGGACACCCGTCCTGTGAAGGTGAATGGGTTCGTAGTACCCTACGACTTCAATGATCCAACCCAAACGATGCACATGAAACGCAGCGACACCTGCGCTGTCATTATTTGTCGGATGGATAACGACGCAGTGATGAAATCGCTTCACGGTGCACTACGCGGACATGGAAACTACGTCCGAATCCATGGCAACAAGGGACTGATGGAAAATAGCCGTCATGGTGACAAGCATCGCCTACGTGTTTGGCGTGAGCCGTGGGAGAAGGCTGAAGGGGAGCCAACCGAAATCGTGTACAAGCCCGATTTTCCAATTCATCATAATCAAGCGACAGCCGCAGGACATGGTGGCGGAGATTTCTTTACTACTTACCACTTCGCGGAAGCAATTCGGACGGGTGAACAACCATATCTAGACGTTTACCGGGGAATCGACATGAGTATTGTCGGGATTCTTGCTTGGCGGTCTGCTCTCAACGATTCTAGTCCAATCGATGTCCCCGATTGTCGCACAGAATCGGCACGTAGGTCTTACGAAAATGACGACTGGTCTCCGGATCCAAGGCGTAAGAAAGAAGGTCAGCCATTGAGTAGCATCCTCGGCACTATTCAACCTTCGGAGACAACAATCGCATATGCTAAAAAGGTCTGGGCAAAGCAGGGGTATCGGGAGTAGTTTCACCGATTCTGAATCACCGAATGTGGCGATACAGTTTTGCGAGATGATTTGGGGGAACTCGTAGCAGATAGAGCAAGGTGATGAGCCAGTTTGTTAAGGTCGTGCGGAGAATGCCGTTCCTTTGCCAACGGCGGGCGGAGATGTGAATTCTCGGTTCAATAAGTGTTACCTTACCATGCCGACGGAGTTTTCGAGAAAACCCGACCTCCTCCATGATCGGAATGTCGGGGAATCCACCAATTTGATCAAAGTAGGTGCGGCGAACGAAAATCCCACCGTCACCGTAGAAAATCCGCAGCCGTTTTGCCCTGAAATTGGCGGCACGTTCGATCAACCGATACAAGGGATGATCTCCTTCAATTCGCTGCTTGAACGCTCCGCCGACATAACCCGCTGAGATTGCGGTTTCGACGCTTTCGATGGCTCCGGTATCGAGGCACACATCGGCATGCAAAAAAAGCAGGATATCTCCCCTTGCCGCCGCCGCACCCGCATTTGACTGACGAGCCCTCCCACGTTCAGCGGAAATTACCTGTCCGTGTCTTTTGGCAATCAACGGGGTTTCGTCGGCGCTGCCCCCATCAACGATAATCAACTCATGCCCTTTCAACTGAGGTGTGAGTCGAGATAGCGATTGGTCTAAAATCTTCGTTTCATTGAGAACTGGAATAATAACGGAGATCATCTGAGGTAAACCGTGGATAAAACTCCCGATAAGTCAGGGGATCTAGCTCATAAGCGGGTTCAGGTGCGATTTTACTTGGCTTCCTTCAAATACTGATTCAGCGCAAGCAGCGGGAAAACCACAGCGTAGATTGGATCCGCGTAACCGCCGATGATCTCCCAATAGATACCGACACAACTAGCCTCCCATGAACCCTCCGGACGCTGACGGCTGAGCAGAAATTCCAATCCCTTTCGGGCAGCGGCACTCTCACGATCGGCGAGCAATAGAGCATAGGTACACCAACCCGTCTGTTCGACCGTGCTATCGGTCAGATTGCCGAACATATCCTCGCCCCAACCGCCATCGCTGTTTTGGACCGACTCAAGCCAACGCACCCCGCGCGCAATCGCCGGAGAGGTGGCTCTCCCTGCTTTGATTAAACCGATAATAGCGCAAGCTGTTCCATACGTCCGTTTGGCAAGCCAAAGATCTGCCCAATACCCCTCTTTGGAAATTTGACCTTCCAGCCACTGACAGGCTCGATCTATCTCTACTTCCATCCCCGTCGCTCCGCACCATGCTTCGATTGCGTGAGCGGTAAGACTCACACACCCTACATCACCTTGGCCCGGCAGATATGTGCTACAACTTCCGTCGGGACTTTGGTGTCCCTTCAACCAATCGAGTCCTCGCTGAATCGCTTCAGTACCATCGGACATCTTTGACCGCAGTAAGGCAAGTGTGGCTAACGCCGTGTCATCGGCATCGCTCAGAAGACTGCCATCGCTTCCCATCGCCGAAAACGCCCAGCCACCATCTGGATTCTGGTTGTCAATAAACCACCTACCAGCGCGTTGAACGACGTGATTCTCATCTACATTGCCAATATCAATGAGCGTAAGCACGCTTAATGCCGTGTCCCAAATATTGAGATTTAACGCCTCCCGACAACCACCGTCTGGGTTCCGTGTTGATTGCAGCCATTCAATTCCGCCGTCAATCAACCTCTGAATCTCCTCTGATTGAGCGGGCTCCATTGGTTCAGGGTTCAAAGTGTCTTGGCGATCTGTTATATGCTTTTGAAGTTCGATGAGTGCTAACACCGACAACGCTGTGATGTAATTCACGCGAAACCAGCTATTATCAGAAAGCTTATGTTCTATAAGCCAACTGACCAATGAAGCGATCATTTCTGGGCGTCGGGTGGTATTCAGTTCAATTAGGATGAAAACAGGGACAAGCGTGTGCTGCTCTGCGATGAACAGTGTGTCAAAGGTTCGGGTGTTGAAGAGGTCAACCGGTGGAAGGACATTAGTTGGTGGCTTGAGGAACGATTGCAGGAAGGGGAACCGCGTCAGCAGCTTTTTCGTCAGCATCATCACAGGGAGCAGATGTTTCGGAATAGTTAGCTTGTTCCAATCGAATTCGCCGAAGGCTGCATAGGATAGTTTGATCAGAGCGAGGTTCAGCGGATATGCGGGTATCTGTGCGAGTACTCCAGCAAGTTGCGGACTGGGTTGCCGTTGCCATACCTGCTCCAAAATGAGTTGTGCAAACAGTGTCGCCTCTCGGTTCGGCTGATTGGCTGCGTCAAGCCCCCATGTGCCGTCGGGATTCTGATGTTTAATCAACCAATCGATTAATGCTTCATCCGGGAATTGATCTTGGGCAAAAAGCACCCACGCATAGGCGCAAGTAGGGAAAGTACTTGAAGAGAGTTGTCCCTCAAAATTACCCGCCGAGTTTTGCTGCTGCATTAAAAAAGTGGTCCCGCGATGCAGCGCGGATTTTACTTCTTCGTTCGTCATGTAAATAGTCGTCCGCCAGATCTAAATTGGTGAGCGTAGAGCGAATTACCCCGATGCACCCAGCATTGTCGTTTTGGGACAATAGGAGGGGTCATCCGAAGTCAGTGTCCCACAAGAATCGACCGTGAATATCCCCTAAATTCCGTCCACACTTCCTCAATGATTAACTTGCACATTGCCGCAATCGGAACTGCCATTAGCAAACCCATTAAACCGAGTAACTGCTCGCCAAGCAATACCACAACAATTGTTGTTACAGGTCCCAACTCAACACTCTTACCTATTATCAATGGTGTAATAATCGCGTTGTCTATGATCTGTATGACAAGCGTCAGCATGATAACAGCCAATAGGCTCCAACCAAGCCCGAATCGGGACTCGAGGAAGACAACAATGATTGCAGGAATCGCCCCGATGAATGGACCGATATAGGGAATCAGATTTGCTAGTCCAGCGATAATCCCGATAAGAAGTGCAAACCGCAATCCCAAAATCCAATACCCAATTGCGGCAATTATCGAGATTATTACTGTCTGAATCAAGCGACTACGAAGGTAATCGCCTAATTGCCGATCGAGTCCCTGAATCAGTACCAAAGCGACTTCAAAGAAGCGATTTGGCACAATCTGAATAAAAGCTTTCTTCATCTGGCGTCCACTGTTAAGAAGAAAAAAGGTTAAAAATAGGATGATAACACCGGTTGTAAATACTGAAAACGCGCCTCTCGCAGAACTACCAATTGCACTGAAAATCGACTGAGAGTGTCCAAGCACAAACCCCGAAATTCTGGCTTCCATCCGCTCAACAAGGGAATCTACTTGTTCATGACCGAGCGGTTGAACAGACGCCTGTTCAAAAACTTTCGTTGAGGCTGCCGTATCGTCCGTTCCCTCAAGATAGTTGAGCAAGGGTGTGCGCAGGAACTTTGGGGTTTGGTTCAATATTATTGTAGCTAGATCGACAAGATGTTCATGAAGATTTTCAAGATTGGCGAGATGTCCAAGTGTTTCGTAAACCTTGAGCTGGTTTTCTTCTTTTCTCACATCGTATGTCCGGTGATTCCCTGTATCAGTAAGCTTCCATCTGTTGCCCGTCTCTTCAACGGCAATCGTTGCATTTTGAGAAAGTGTGACACCACCCTCCACAAACTTCTGTCGTAGAGACTCCGGGATTTCACCTCGGTCTAAATCATCTTCAAAATCCGATTCCACAGCCAACGGTAATAACTTCCAAATCTGTCCGGTGATGCTATTGACTGTTACTGTTGAAAGGAAAGCAAGACCGCTGAGCATTAATAGCGTTATGATAATGACCAAGAGTGTGCGATTAATCCCCTTTCGCTCGATTAGATCTACAAGTGGGCTAAAAATGTAAGCGATTAGGAACGAAATCACTACCAGTGCGAGAATATCCTTGAGCAGATAGACAACGCCGATGAGAATTGCAAGCGAAATCAACGTTGTACCAAAGGCGATGATTTTCAGAGAGGCATTTGCTACCCGGGCTTGGCGTGTCTGTTCGCGGCTTTCACGGACTACCAACCGGATATCTGACGTCATTGTCTCAACATTTTGTGTCAATGGAATGATCGTCTCTCGTGCGAGCGTAGCCGTTTGTGCATGTAAATGTTCCGTGTTGATTTGGCTGGTGGGATCAACCGTCTTGGAAGGTGCTTCTTCATTAGGTGGATGGGACGTCGGATCCTGATTAGCAGAACCGTTCATTGGTTTGCTTCCTCTCCGGAGGCATCCGGATTGATAGAATCTGGTGCTTCAATCTCCAACCCAGATCCACTGATGGCGGTTTCATTGGGAATTGCATCTTCATCTTCTCCGCCTGTGCTTGATGTTGCTGTAAGTTGTGCCTTCAAACGACCAATCTCCGCCTGCGCCTTCTCAAATTCGTCGTGGATAAACCGGAAACGTGCCGTGAGGATTTGACCTAGTTTGAAGATGACTTTGGATGCTAATCTTGGATTTGAGTTCATCAGTTCAAGTAGCTCCGGACGAAAAAAACCGATAACGCTTGAATCGCGAGTAGCTTTAACTGTAGCTGTCCGTGGGGAACTATCTAATAGCCCAACATCGCCAAATAATCCGCTATTTTCTAGGGTTGTTAAGTGAAGAATCGTGCCATCTTCTAGGGCTTTAGTGACCTCTGCTTGGCCGTCTACCATGATATACATCCCTGCCGCATTCTGCCCTTCGTGAATAATGATTTCCCCCACACTATAATGTCGTTGGTAAGCAATTCGTGCGATGTTTTGAATTTCACGACGGCTCAATTCCTCAAAAACGGGGACCTCCTTGAGGACATCAATGATACTTCGTTCAACCTTTTCTTTGCTCTTTCTATCAAAGACCGCACCCCAGGTCGCATCAGTCTGTTTCATCTTCGCCATAATGTTTCCCCTTCTGCTAGCTGTTTCCTCATTCCGTAGATTTTATTATACTTAACAATCCCTTGTCAAGTGGAATACTCATTTGAAATGAATGACTTTACTGACTTGACACCATATATTGTTGAAGCCGAATGAGACAGTATTGCCCCTGATGCTGAGACCAAATCTGAAAAAGTTTCCCTAGAATTGGAGGAGCACACCAAAGATGAAGTCAAAAGAGAGCGTTGAATTCAGGAAATTAAAGGCTTGACAAAAAGTTATATCTCCTTTAGAATATGAGATGCTTAGCGGAACAAAAAAACTATACTCCGCGTCGGGTAAAATTGCGCTTTTGGAGGCGACGCTCATCGCTTTGACAGATGTCATTCGAGGGCAGATTTTGCGAAGTATCTCTGACGCTGAGAATCTTGGCTTTGTTCTATGAGGAGTTTCAGGCCTCAAGATAACAGGCAAAAAGCACAGTTTCTGGCGGTAGACAGTAATACGACGATAATATTTCAGATTGAAGCATAGGAGGAAAGCTAATGGCTGTCGATATTCGTCAAAGAGATGATGTAATCATCTTAAAACCCAAGGGCAAGGTTATTGGAAGATCTGTTCGTGATCTCAGCAATGCGATTAATGAGGAAAGCGCAAAGGTTTCCGATGTACCGAAATTCCTGTTTGATTTTGCTGATGTTTCGATGATGGACAGTTCCGGGCTCGGAACCCTGCTAGGAGCACACGTAGGCATTGTACAGAAGGGCGGCCGAGTTGCAGTCATTAATGTCAGCGAGAAGAACGTCAAAAGTCTCATTATCAGGAGCCGATTAATCTCCACATTTGAACATTTTGAGAGTGAAGATGAAGCGGTTGCCGCACTTGCCGGCTAATAGCATTTAATCTTCTTGTTGAGACCGATATCTATATCTCTTGTCTTCCAATGTCTTGATCCGTTGAACAGCTGGGGGACAGGCTGCCAAAATCATAGTAAGCGCAGAAAATGTATTGTCCAGCGCTATAGTAGTCACTTGGAAGCCGAAGCTCTAACCGGGGTATAGCAGCCTTAGCTAGAGCTGCGGCTTGCCCTTGATCACAGTCAACTCTCTTGTTGGGCAGATTCGGTTTTTCGGAAAGATGGGCATTTTCCTGTGTGAAAAACTCGGCTCTTTCTCTTAGGCGAGTAGGTACATCAGAACAAAGGTCTTTAAATGCAGACTGGTTTAGCTGAACAAACCACACAGCGACTAATTCTGGGTCTGTCTGAGATTGAAGAGGTTGGTAAAGCCATCGTTTCCGGGCAGAGCAGCTTTAATGCATCAAGCCAGACCTATCTGCGAATAGTTCTCAAGACGTTGCAAGCAGCCAAGGGCGCCCTTTTGCGCTTCAATCCTGCAGAAAGCCTGCTTGCCGTTGAATCATCAATTAACCTCGCGGATGAGTCTGCGGATGAAGCGTTGGTCATCCCGATTACGCCCGATGAAATCGGGATCTTGCTTCAATGTGCCCCCCTCGATTTTTCCCAACCTCCTTCCCTACTGAAACCGTTCTTGGATGAAATTAAGCCACAGTTACGGGTTCTAAAGGCAACCCTTTGGGCTCCACTAAAGATTCACGAGGAATTTCTAGGTGTTATCAGTCTAGGCGAATTTGCCGACTATTCTGAAGAGGCGGAATGGATTCAAGAGCTGTTAAATGTCCTTGCTGACCATATCTCAGTTGCAATCGCACATTCACGCTCGCAAGAAGATATGCGTGCCGCTAAATTTCGACTCTTCATGCTTTCCGATACAACCGCCCAGATTGCCAAGCTGTTAGACACAGAGCAACTGGAGGAAGAGATCGTCAATCATGCTGTCAGTCTTCTAGATGCCAGCGCGGGTTGTTTGATGCTTATTAATCCGATTACACAACAGCTTGAAATGAAAAATCCTTGCGCACTTGGTTTACAATTTCCCTCCGATCTAAAGAGTTTTTCGATTCCTTTAGTAGTTGACGGAAAGATTCACCCCACGCTCTCTATGCTTCGTGAAGTAGCAACGGAGGGAAAGACACAAATCCGCAACGACCAAGAGGCGGCTGCACTATTCGGCGGGACAAATCTGATAGCAGTTCCAGTCTTTGGACGCGAAATTCTGGGGATACTCGTGGTTTTCAGTAAGGAGGGTAGAGCCGGTATCACACTTGAGTTTACCGATGAAGATGGAATTTTGCTTGAAGCCTTTGCTACGCAGGTTGGCGTGGCAATCGAAAATGCGAGGCTTTATCAGGAAGCAATTGAGAAGCGCCGATTACAGGCGGAAATGGAGGAAGCCGCACAAATCCAGGAAAATCTTTTGCCAAAAGCGCCTCCAGAGATTCCAGGCTATGAAATTGCCGGAATGAGTATACCGCATCATGATGGCGTGGGGGGCGACTACTACGGCTACATTCAGGAGCCAGACGGCTCGTGGGGATTGGTGATTGCTGATGTTGCCGGCAAAGGCATGCAAGCAGCTCTGTTGATGGCGACGCTTCGTGCAGCTTTACTTTCAGAGGTTGCAAAGCAAGCAGATCTGCCAGCGAGAGCAATGGCACTGAATGCCCTTATCCGTGAGAGCAGTCCGTTGGACAAATACGCGACACTCGTTTATGCGCGGTTGCATCCAGAGACAGGTAAACTCACTTCGCTGAATGCGGGACATACTTTCCCACTCGTTATTCGGCAGGATGGTAGCCTACAACAGCTAGAAGCCGGCGGTTTAATGATAGGCATGTATCCTGACGATATGATCTGCCAGATGTCAGAATTTAAAGATGAAACGATTCAGCTTTACAGCGGAGATACGATTATATTTTTTACTGATGGTGTTACCGAAACGCAAAATATTGACGATGAAATGTACGACGAAGAGCGGTTGGAGGAACTTGTGAAACAGATTCGTGGCGCAGATGCTAGTGAAATCTGCGCGGAAATTTATAACTCAACGCTAGAGTTTCAAGGAGAAGCCCAACGCTTTGATGATTTGACGTTGATGGTGCTGAAAAAGAAATAAAGCTACCTGAGTTAGCACCACTTTCGGTGTAAGAAGAACTGAGAACCTACGACATCAAAAAATGCTCAGGGAGTGTGTAGGGTAATTTTTGCCAAACCAGTCTTCGGAGAGCTTCGTTATTCCTCTCAAAAAAGCTCTGAAAGTTCGGACTTTCGCTTCCCGGATTAGCAAAATTCGAGACCGAAAAATGAAGGAGATAAACTACCATGACTATTCCTGCCGATACCACTGAGCGCGACCGCTTTTTTTCCCTATCGCTGGATATGCTGTGTATCGCCGGTTTCGATGGTCATTTCAAGGAACTGAACCCAATGTGGGAAAAAACGCTCGGCTTTACAGTGGAGGAACTTAAAACTAAGCCATTCATCGAGTTTGTTCACCCTGAAGACCAAGAAGCGACAATCGCCGAAGCCCAGAAAATCATGACAACCGGCGAAGATGTCGTTTCCTTTGAAAATCGCTATTTGTGCAAAGACGGTTCGTATAAGTGGCTCTTGTGGAGTTCAACGGTATCCGTGGAGGAGCAGTTGTATTATGCCGTTGCACGAGACATTACCGAACGCAAGCAAGCAGAAGTCCACTATCGTGATCTGTACGAAAACGCGCCGGATATGATGGCTGTCGTTGATCTGGTTTCTGGAGATATTTTGGAGTGTAACCAAACCCTTGCAGATGTTATTGGTCGCAGTAAAGAGGAGATTGTGGGCAATTCCTTCTTGGAACTATATGCTTCTGAATCAATAGATGCTGCACAGCAAACCTCCCAAGCGTTCGTCGAAACAGGCGAGGTTATCAGGCAGGAACGGACCCTTCGCCGGGCAGATGGCAGTACTATTGACGTGCTTTTGCAAGCTACACCGATGCGTGATGAAACCGGCAAGATTGTCGCAAGTCGGTCAACGTGGCGCGATGTGACCAAACAGAAGGAAGCGGAAAGAGCACTAGCTTCCCAAGAGGCGCTCTATCGGACACTCATTGAAGCCGCACCACAGATCATTTGGGTCGCAGATGCTGATGGTCAGGTCGCGCTTCTGAACACAGCTTGGCATGAATTTTCTGGGCGCACCGACGAGGAATCATTGGGGACCCGGTGGGCAGAAGCATTACATCCAGAGGATCTTCCGGACGTACTCGCAAAATGGGAACGTGCATACACACGCGGCGAGACATATAGCGGTGAGTGTCGGTTTCAGGCAAAAGATGGCTCCTATGAAACTTTCATTTTTATTGGTACCCCTGTGCGGGACGATTCGGGGAAAATTATCAATTGGGTCGGTATTAACACGAACATCGCGGATCGAGTACAAGCTGAGATCGCACTGCAGGAAGCCAAAGATGCTGCTGAGTATGCAAACCGCGCCAAGAGTGAATTTCTTGCCACTATGAGCCACGAACTCCGCACACCGTTAAACGCGATTATCGGATTTTCTGAAATTTTGCGCGATGAAATCCTAGGTGCTGTTAATGATGACCAAAAAGAATTGGTTACTGACATCCACACCAGTGGAAATCATCTCCTCACTATGATTAACGATATCCTCGATCTGTCAAAAATCGAGGCTGGCAAGATGGATTTACAACTAGAAAATTTCTCTGTTAAGGAAGCGATGACAGAGGTCAATACGATAGTTAATGCTCTTGCAAATCGGAAACAGATTCAACTCTCCTTCGAATTGGATCAAGATGTTTCGATAGAAGCAGACAAGATCAAATTCAAGCAAATTCTCTACAATCTGCTTTCCAATGCCGTCAAGTTCACCGATGAAGGCGGGCAGGTTACTACGAAGTTTGAAGCTTCCGGTTCCGCGCTGCTGGGGAGGGTAACTGATACTGGCGTGGGAATCTCGCCACAGGATCGGGCAAAACTGTTTCAACCCTTCACACAGATCGACGCTTCAAGTACCCGGGCACATAGTGGTACTGGATTGGGACTAGCGTTGACCAATCGCCTGATTCAGCTGCATGGCGGAAAAATTTGGGTTGACAGCGAGATAAACGAAGGGAGCACCTTTTCCTTCACGTTCCCGCTACACCAACAGGAACAAAAGGTTGAAGTCACTACGCCAGATGCCTCTAAGCCTGAAACTGCTGCCTTTGGTAATAATCGTACCATCTTAGTGGCTGAAGACAATGAACAAGCCGCTCAGCTTTTGGGGATTTACCTGACAGAGGCAGGTTATCAGGTAGAGTATGCCGCAGATGGCGAAGAAGCTATCGCAAAAGCTGCCGCAATACAACCATTTGCAATCACGCTTGACATTCTGTTGCCGAAAAAGGATGGTTGGCAAGTACTGAGGGAAATGAAGACAAAACCAAACTTGCAATCGATTCCGGTCATCATTGTTTCAGTAACGGAAGAACGGCAACTAGCGTTTGGATTAGGAGCGGTGGACCATCTAGTCAAACCTATTGACAGAAAAACACTTCTCGCTTCGCTTCAATCTCTAAAACTGCCTAGCCGGGACGGTTCACCGCGTATCCTGGTCGTTGACGATGATCCGCAGACGGTGCGCCTATTGTCCACTGTACTGACTAACGATGGGTATGAAGTCCTGAAGGTGTATGGCGGAAGCGAGGCGATTGAAACAGCAATTTCTCAATCGCCGGATTTAATTATTCTTGATATGATGATGCCTCAAGTGGATGGATTCCAAGTCGTTCGGCATTTGACCGGTGATCCGCGGACCTGTGACATTCCTATTATTATCTGCACAGCGTTGGATCTTACTGACGAAGATCGAGATCGTCTCAACGGTCAGATTCAGTCGGTTATCCCCAAGACGGGTAACGTCAAAGAAGAACTGTTAGCCACAATCAAACGGATCGAACGTTTGCGAACGCCAACTCAGGAGGCGGAGACACACTCATGAGCACCAAACGGATTCTAGTGGTTGAAGACGTCGAAATGAATCGAAAGATTGTACGGATTGTGTTAAACGCCAAGGGCTATGAAGTACTTGAGGCTGTTGATGCGGACCAGGCACTGGCGATATTACAAGCTGGACTGCCGGATCTGATTCTGATGGATATTGCGCTTCCCGGTATCAGTGGGGAAGACTTGACCCGACAGATTAAAGCCAATTCCGAATGGTGTCATGTGCCAATTATTGCCTTCACTGCGGCAGCGATGAAAGGAGAACCAGAGAAGTTTCGCGACGCAGGTTGTGACGACTATATCAGCAAGCCAGTTGATACGCATGTACTGGTGGATTTGGTAGAACATTATCTCAATGCGTAAACATGCAAATAGGCTGTGGTTTCCGAGGACTCAACTAGAGCAGAGAACAAGACAGTCTATAGAAAAAAACAATTGACGCTCAATACGGCGCTATGATAAATTGAAAGATGTGCTTAATTATGGGAGGGATAAATCAGGGCGCAAATTTCTAGCTTGCGATTTTGATGATTACCGATAATGTATACCTCTCAATAAACTTTATCCGGACCCCTTAGTTATATATTTCAAATAGGAATAGATTATCATGGATATTACAGTCAAATATCAAAATGAGAATGTTATTCTCCGTGTTTCAGGCAGCATCCTCGGCGAAGATCGAATCCGACTGAGCGATAAAATTCAGGAGTTGGTTGACAATGGTGGAAAAAATGTCGTCCTGAATCTCCAAGATGTTGACTTAATGGACAGTGTTGGGTTGGGCATGTTGGTTGCTCTGCGCACTTCATTGGAGCGACGCGAGGTAAAATTGTTGCTCTCAAATGTTGACAGGTCTGTTAGATCGTTGCTGCTTATCACTAAACTCAATAATGTCTTTGATCTATACGATACTGAAGATGAAGCACTAGCGGATCTGGGTGGTGTCGATAAGAATAGGTTTATGGTATAATTGCCCCTAAATACTCTCCGGGCCCGTAAACCGTAATCGGTCCATGTCTCCTCTTGAAGGATGCGAGAATAATGAATAAACCATCTAACGCTAGAATCCTTGTTGTGGATGATGAGCCGCAAAACATCCGATTGCTTCAAATTCGGCTTCAAGCGGATGGATACACGGTTCTCGCAGCAAACAGCGGTCAGGAAGCATTGGAACTGGTGCAGGCTGAGGCACCCGATCTGATTCTGCTCGATATTATGATGCCAGGGATGAATGGATTTGAGGTTTGTCAGCAGATTCGTGCGGAGGAGGCCACACAATTTATTCCAGTGGTGATGGTAACCGCGCTTTCAGAAAAGGAAGATCGGATCAGAGCAATTGAGGCAGGTGCCGACGATTTTATATCTAAGCCGTTCGATAGTCACGAGGTCCTTGCGCGTGTTCGTTCGTTGGTGCGTATCAAAAGATACCATGATGCACTTGAACAAGTTAACCGTGAACTCAGGCTGCATAATGAACGTCTGGACAAAGAGCTGCAAATGGCAAGTGAAATTCAGGATAGCCTAATGCCTCAAGGAATCACGGATTTATTGGGATTCCGGATTGTTTCACACTACACACCTGCGGTTGTGGTGGGTGGAGATTTTTTCGATTTGTGGGAGGTTGAGAGCGGACGATTAGGCGTTTTCATCTCCGATGTGATGGGCCATGGGGTTTCCGCAGCCTTCATCACTGTGTTTATCAAAACGATTGTCGAGGAGATGAGCGTTCAAACAGACGACCCTGGACGCTTGCTCAAAGAGTTAAACACCCGTTTCAACAAGATGATCAGTTCGCAACAATATATGTTCGCAACGGCCTTCTGTGCCGTTATCGACCTCTCCAGTGAGACACTACACTACGCGAACGCAGGGCACCCGTTTCCATTCTTGGTCCAGCGTCAGCGCAATGTCTGTAAACCTATCGGAGATCAGTCAACAGGAAAAGGATTGGGATTACTGCCAGACTCGACGTATCAAACGCACCATTACCCTTTCACGCCTTCAGATGGACTATTTCTTTATACTGATGGTGCTTATGAACTCCAAAATTCACGGGGAGAGGAATTCACCCCTCAAGGTATCCAGAAGGTCATCACGCAGCAAATCGCTCAACCAGCATCTGTCCTTGTGGAAACCGTCCTCAATACAACGCACCAATTTAGCAATGGCAGACCGAAAGACGATGATATTACGATTGTTGCTATTGATGGGTATGAACCGATGTGATAAGAAGTCGAAAGGAATTGACGGGTAGTTTCTCAACGTGCCCTAGAACGTGGAAAGGGCGCTATCTTCTGAATCGTGAATCTCAATGATGTCAGAGGCTCCGATTAAATCAAATGTCCGCCTGATATTTTCTGCCAAGCCGTAAATCTTGACATCTCCATCTGTAAGGCGAAGCTGCTTCGCAGTGCCAATAAGCGCTCCAATAGCCGCACTGTTGATATGCTCAACCTGACTCAAATTCACAATAATTTTCTGAACATCTTGGTTGACAAGGTCTGCAAGCATTTCGCGTAACTCAGCAGCCGCGTAGCTTCCCAAATAATTGCTGACATCAATAATTTTGACATCTCCGCTTTCGCGGATGCGCGATGATTCGTCTGACATAAGATTATTACCTCTTCAGGATGATGTTCCCGCAATTATGCGAAAATGGTTCAGTCAGTCAAATAACAATAACAATGGGTATGCCTAACTACATGCGCCTTTGGTGTCGTACGCTTTCCACTTCGTGCCCCGGCAATGGCTAACCAAATGATATGGGAGAAAAGACCAAGTGGAACAAACAGTTGCACAAGTGATTCGCCTAGATGTTCCCAGCTCACTACGGTGGGTTCACACCTTGCATGCTATCATTACGGAAATTCTTAACCAGATGGCGTTGGATGAAGAGTCAAACGACCAAATCAATCTGGCAGTAGTCGAAGCGGGTACTAATGCAATAAAACATGGGAATCAGGAAGATCCGGAGAAACGCGCATATTTTGAATTCATTATTCAGCCAGATCTGTTTACAGTTGTCATCCAAGATGAAGGACCAGGTTTCAACCGTGACGAAGTTCCAGATCCAATGCAGCCCGAAAATCTCTTTAAAAGTAGTGGTAGAGGGCTTTTTCTGATCGAATCATGCATGGATGATGTCACTTACGAGAAGTCTGGCACACTCGTCAGAATGGTTAAAAAGCTGACATAGAAGGATCACGACATAAACCACATACGACACTTCCATCCAATCTCTCATCCCATTTCAGCCGGATGTCAGCGCCGCGATCGCTTCTTCCTCGTTTGAATACTCTTCAAACACCGTGGTTAATTTCGATGCAGCGATTAGAGTTTTTATTTTCGAGCTAGGGTTGAGGAGGGCAACCTGCCCGCCTTCAGGCATAAGGGTTAAACGTGTTCCGATTAACACTCCCAGTCCAGTACTATCCATCATTGGGGCGGCGGCGAAATCAAACAAAAATTTGGGTGCCTCAGCAGTTGAAGCAAGTTGTTCGGCAACTACTTCCCGAAACTCACGACTGGCATCTCCAATGATTTCACCACTTGGACTGAATATGATAACCCCGGCCCTGTGACAAACGTTAAATTCCATTAGTCTGTCCCTTTACGTGTTAAGAAGCGTTGCTTGTGGAAAAGTAGAAAACAACTTGAACATCAGTTCCCCCGATGGGATTGGTCAGTATTTGGAGGGAATCTGAGAGCTTTTCCGCGAGAAATATGCCGTGTCCGCGTTCACTATCAGGAGTCATTCCTCCCTGTTGCCAGCCAATTCTTCCGTACAGATTTGCCTTTGTCTCGAACATGAATCTCTAATTTGCTTGAATCGAACGTGAGGGTCAAATCAATTCCTGAATCAGGGGTCTCTGAGCCGTGTTCGATGGCGTTGCTACAAACTTCATCAATTATAAGTTCAATATCATAGATACGGGTCCGGCAAAACCCAAGCTGCTGTGCCAGTTGTCCGATAAACATCTGGATTGGACGGATATACTTTAGGCAGCTAGGGACTGTGAGTTTAAGAACTTCCTGTTCTGTCTTTTGTGCTTGAGTCATACCAGAACACCAAGTTGAAAAGCTAGGGACTTGGCGCAACCATTATACGTATAGACCAAGCCCAAGCGTTTGATCTCTTTTCTTTACACCAACATCTGCTCTCTGAATCATAGATTTCGAGAACGCTAGAAGCTCCCACCAGATCAAATGTCCGTTTGAGATTCTCCGCTAGACCGTAAACCTTGAGGTCTCCACTATTCGTACGGAGTCGCTTTGCAGAACCAACCATCGCACCGATGGCTGTACTGTTAATATGTTGAACCTCACTTAAATTCACGATGATTTTCTGTGCTGCTCCGTCAATCAGTCCATCGATTGTTTTTCGCAGATCGGCGGCTGCGTAACTTCCGAGATCCTCATTCACATCAATAATTTTTGCATCCGCATTGTCACGGATGGTCATTGATTCGTTTGCCATAAAAATTTCACTCCCAATAGTCGTTAGAATATGGTATTGACTCTAACCCAGATTCCTACCCATTGTGTCTCAAATTCGCAAGATCTGAGCGTCATCTGAAATCCATGGTATTAATGAAATAATATACCAAGATTTTATCCCTTTATTATATCGGAAGTGTAAACAAAACACAAGCAGAATTAAAGTAATTCGTTGTAAGAAGATGTATAGTGCTTCATCTGGCTTAACGAATGAGCAAGATTTGTGTGCAACAAGGCGCGAGACTTTAAGCACTTAGGGGGATCATTGTGGAAACAGGAGTTTTAACTGATAAACAGAAATCTCAGTGGAAAGAAGATGGCTATCTTGTTCTAAGAGGTGTGCTTTCTAGAGAAGAGATTAAAAAGCTGACAACCGTTGTTGACCAGATGGATGAGGAACATCGAGAGCAGCTACGCTCCGAAGAACCACAAGATGGGTCTGACGTGAAGCCGTATGCCGGACTTAATAAACTAAACATCATTGAGGACAGCGATATTTTCGTTGAACTGATGGACCATCCCGCAACATTTCCGGTTGTGCTCAAACTCCTCGGTCCCTTTATCCAGTTGAGTATGTCTCAAGCCATGATTCGACCGCCAAATCCAGAAAATAAAGGGCTTGCGCATGCACTGCACCCGGATGGTGGTCAAGCGATGCAACGCATACGGGTCAATACCAATAGTCTTCCACTACAGATTAAGATCCAATATTTTCTAACGTCGTTTACTACACCTGAGCATGGGAACTTCACAATTGTTCCCGGCAGCCATCACCGTCCTTTTCCAGCAGCACAACTTGGAAACGCAGAAAGCCCTCACAACGCCGAAGCGGTGCAACTTTGTGTGGAAGCTGGCGACGCAGCGGTCTTCCCGCATGCATTATGGCACGGCGCAGCGAGCAACAGGTCGAATTATGCTCGCAAAACACTCATTTATTGTTACAACCACCACTGCTTCCGTGCTTACGACTATAAAGAGCCATCGCCAGAACTTTTGGAACGATGTACGCCTCGGCAGCGAAGGTTGCTTGGCGATATTGGGGAATGGCAGCCCGGATCTTATTTTTATTCTCCTTCGGATCAGGAAGAAGTGATGACAGGCACTACAGAGGACAAAACCGAAGATTTATCGAACCCCGCACCACAAAATGCTGCACTATTTGACGACTGACGGAGATTTCAATGACCCCCAAACAACGCTACCTATTCGATGTAACCGGCTATCTTCACTTGGAAAATGTGCTCAGTCCCGAAGAACTAAAACAAGCCCAGCACGCAGCCGATCGCTACATCCGTACCCCACCCGAAAAATGGGAACCTGGATTCGGAGCAAATCTAGAACGTCCAGACTTTACCCCCTATTCCCATGGTTTTGCATTCGACAAGGCATTGGAGTCTCTCTGCTTCCACCCGGTGACCTGGCCCATCGTTAAGGAGTTGACCGGGGACAAACCCCGGTTTACCAGTGGCACATTGGGACGAAATACCCATGGACAACGATTTCACCCGCTGCACTGTGCGCGGGAAGGGGGTGGTGGACCCGAAATGCCCCGCTATTTCTGTCAAGATGGACAGATTTACTGTGACTTCTTTGTTGTCTTTTTCTATCTGACCGATGTGATGCCCGGTGATGGAGGGCTTGTCGTGATTCCGGGCTCCCACAAAAGCGAGTTTTTACGCCCACCCGATCTGTTTGTCCCTGACAGTGATGAGATCGACCCGGAACCGCATCCAGCCGTGACCAATATCGCACCGCGTGCTGGTGATGTCGTCATTATCTCAGAATTGCTTACCCACGGTGTCCTCGTCTGGAAGCCGAAAGATCGAGACCGTCGGTTCCTCATACTTCGTTACATGCCGCAGTACACCACCTACGGGACCTTTGACCCGTTCCCCGACGAAATTCAGCCGAGATTGTCGCCGGAGACGCTAGAATTAATCGAGATCGCCCCCTACAAACACGTAAAAGAGATTGTCAAACAGGAAACGGTCACCCTAACATGTTGAGGAGGAATGTTAATCATGAGCAGAAAAAAAATCAAAAGCTGGCGAGTCTCTCAAGTTACTTCGGCGGTATGGACGAGTCGCTTCGTTTTTACGGTTAATCGGGCAACCGCTACTGCGAAGCTATATCTTTGCCTACTCATTTTGTTATCCAGCATATTTGTGGGCTGCATTGATATTGATAATACTGTGCAGTCATTAAACCCTTTCTACACAGACGAAGCCGTTGTTGAATTTCCCCAACTCGAAGGAGAATGGCTGTCTTTTATAGTTCTTGACGGTGACGTTTCGCCAATGAATATAAAGCCGTGGGTGTTTGAGAACAACACAATAAAAATATTCGATGAAAATAGAAAAGTCTCCATTGCTCGGATCAAGTTTTTTCAGATAGAAGATTCCTACTTCGCTGACATCGTCATGGCAAATTTTAATTTGGATCTTTTCGATGATTCCAACGATGACATGATATCTAGCAATGTGAATCTTCTCACAAATACTACGTTCACGCTCTGGTCAATGTCGCATTGGAGACCGGTTCATATTGTGTATAAAGTCCAAATTGATGAGGACAATACCTCGTTGCTTTTAACCCCATTAAGTTTCGATTGGCTGGCAAAGATTTTGGAAGAAAATCCTGATCTAATTCCTTTAATTGAACAATCTGATACGGATTCACCTTTTGCTGATTCATCATTAGCGAATGCGACTTCAGAAACGTGGATGTCTTTCTTGGAAAAGTATCGGCACGAGGAAAAGGCTTTCCCCTCGGACCAAATGTTTAAGGTCTTGTTAAAAAAATATGGGAAATCCCACGTCCTGCAATCCTATGAAAACGGCAATCCGCAGGTATCTGTGTTTCCTGAAGACCGAGAGTTTCCTGATGGAACCCAAGCGAGAGCGAATACGCCGATTTTGTACACTGCAAATGGACAAGTCACCGGTCTTATGCTCAGTCGAGATTGGCAGGCACCGGCTGGTTTTTGGTTAAAAGCTGGTACTTGGGTAGAGTACTTTGAAAATGGTCATCTCAAGCACGTAACGTTAGCACAGGATTGGGAATCTCCTAAAGGCAAACTAATCAAAGCGGGAACGTTCCTTGAATTTTCTAAAGGTGGCAAGATTAAAAAGGCGTCCTCCAAGTAATTGAAGCGTACTCATAATTCAGCCAAGATCCTGCGCAGATACAGACGCATGTAGGAGCGATTTCTAATCGCGACTGTTTCCTCAAAAGGAAACGGAAAGGAAACATCGGATGCAGACGAATCGTACGCACACAAGTGATAATACGCAAGTTGCTGTGATCGTCGGCGAGAATGCCCCGGAGTTGGAACGCTTCGCTGCAGAACAACTCTGCAGCTACCTTGAGAAACTTTTTGGTGTCCACACCCGCCCAATGTTGAGTGCCTCTGCAGAAGCAGAAACGCTGTTCCTCGTTGGTAGCCTAGACACCGATGTCGTTTTTCAGGGCACGACGGAAGAAGATGTGATTCCATCAGCTAATGAACAGGCGTTCATCCTGCGCCGAGTGCAATGTCAAGGACGTCCATCGCTGATAGTTAGAGGTGGTAGTCCGCGTGCAACGTTGTGGGCGGTGTATGAGTTGGTAGAACGCTGGGGTGTGCGCTATCTTTTGCACCGTGATGTCTTACCGACACCCTTCCCTTTTCACCTTCCCGATCTGGATCTCGTGATGGAGCCAACACTGTCGGTTCGTCAGTGGCGTGTTATCAACGATTTTGCATGCGGTCCCGAAGCGTGGGGCATGGCAGATTATCGCCCTGTGCTTGATCAACTGGCGAAACTCAAGTTCAACCGCATTCTGCTCTCCATTTGGCCCTGGCAACCGTTTCTCCATTACGAGGTCCAAGGGGTCAAGCGAGAGTCGGCGACGCTCTGGTTCGATTTCCACTACCCCATCACTGACGACATGGTAGGGCGTCACCTATTTAGCGATGAAGAAGAATTCTGGAATCCCGACCTGCCATGTGGTGCGAGTTATGAGGAATTCACGGCGGCGGGAGAGCAGTTGATACATAACCTGATAGACTATGCACACCAACGCGGAATAGAGTGTGTCATCGTCGCTACACTGACCGAATTCCCGCCGGAGTTTGCGCCACTACTCGAAGATTCCCAAGAGGTCCATCAGTTAGCAGAGTTGACCGTTGTGCCAAGTGCAGAGACCGATATTGATGATCCCGCGCTCACCGAGCTCGCGATGACTGTGCTACGGGCGACAGTGGATACCTATCCTGAAGTAGATTATGTGGCATTGGGGATGCCAGAGTTTCGGCAGTGGTCGGGATTGTATGAACGGGCATGGCAGGCGCTTGATGCTAAATACAATATTTCATCGCAACGCTCGCTTAATGATGTGCTAACTGCTGCGCCACAACGCTCCGCATATCCCGGCGGAGAAGAACGGGCATTACAGGAGGTCAAAGGCGACATCGTTGCCCTCTATTTCTACGACCGCCTGCTCAATGAGATACATGCTCTCAAAGAGTCCCGCCGGCCCGACATGAAATTCATCTACAACAGTGTAGCGGAGGAACTCTTTCCACTACTTGGAAACCTTGTGCCTCACGATTGGGAAACGTTGAACTTCGTGGACTACACCGCGTCGCGTATTGTCAAACGGCGGGAAGTCCTCGAAAACGTCCCGAGTCAAGAACACGCCTGCAGCCTGATTTACACGCTCCACGACGACAACGTGGGACTATTACCACAACTGGCGACCGGCTCCCTACACGAGTTGACAAAAGACCTGATTCGGCACGGATGGGCAGGGTTCTCAACGCGCTATTGGCTTATCGCCGATCACGATCCATGTATTGCCTATTTGGCGAAGGCAGCTTGGGACGAAAGTGTAACGCATCAGGAGGTTTACCGGGATCAGATCCGTGCTGTCTGTGGGGAAGCGTGCATTGAAGATATGATGACGACATTTCGTGAGGTAGAAGAGACAACGATTGCGCTCGAAGATCATGGGTTGGGATTGACCTTCCCTGTACCCGGTATGCTGACCAAACATTGGACACCTCAACCGATGTCCGATGAACTGGTTGCGGACCGGCAGGGGTATCAACAGGCATTGGACGCTGCATACCGGGCGCGGGAGAAAGCGCAACCGTCGGGACAAAATTACGTGGATTATTGGATCGGGCGTCTAGGGTTTGGTATCGGTTATTTGGACATGATCGCTGCGATCCGTCGTGCTGCGATCGCAGAAACTAACGAACAACCTGCCGAAGCGATCCAACATGCAGAGACAGCATTAGTTACCGTCCGTGAAGCATTAGAGGCTTATGCAGATGTCGTCCGCGACCAGTCCGATCGTGGCGCAATTGCGGTGATGAATGAATATGTCTATCGTCCTTTGAAGGAGAAGATAGCGGCATTGCAGAAGGGACAATCAACGTAGAGTTTATGTAACTTTCGGGGTCCTTTTTCGTCCGTCATCAATATAGGTTTCCTACCAAGCGGTCCACCCACCATCCACCAATAGATTCTGTCCGGTAATATAACTTCCAGCATCACTGGCTAACAGCACAACAGCCCCTTTCAGTTCCTCTGGTCTCCCCATGCGTCCCAACGGCACCTTCTCTTCCAGACGCGGGATAAAGCCTTCAACTCCGTCGCTGACCGCTGGCTTGGGAAATGGTCCGGGAGCAATGGCGTTGACCCGTATATTATATTTTGCCCAGTACGCCGCGAGATGACGGGTCAAGTGCACCACACCACCCTTGAGCGCGTGATAATTGGGCGGACTGTTGGCAGACAATCCTTCGTAGGCACTCGGATAGCTTGCGACAACGCCGTACATACTGGCGATATTGATAATTGATCCGGGACGCTGATTCTCGCGCAGGTGAAGCATCACATCTCGCGCTAGCAAAAAATATGCTGTTACACCGACATGATACGTCTGATTGAAATCCTCCGCCGTAGCGCTATCAATGTCCGGTGCCGTACCACCGTAAGCGTTATTAACCAACACATCGATCTTGCCCGTCTGCTCCACCACTTCTGCGACGAAGCCGGGAATCGTATCGGTGTCCCCTTGGCTGAACCCCAACCCCAAGTGTCCATCGCCGGGTAGCGATGCAGCGAACTCGGCAGCCTGTCCACCGTCACGGCTGGTAACTACAACCTGCGCACCCGCTTCAGCAAGAGCTCGGCTCATTGCTGAGCCTAACCAACCACATGCCCCAGTCATCACCGCAACTTTATCCTGCAAGTTGAATAGATCTATTACACTGCGTTCATCGGCACTCATAATCTCCCCTATCTATTGCAATCTGTGTTGGCTCATGTTAAGAAATCGTGTAACAGAATCGGGATTGCCTAACCCGACTGTACCCATGAACTAATGGTTCTCGCGTTTCACGTATCATGTTTCACGCATTTTGTGCTTTCTTTTGACATGAACCTCTGTATTATTGGTTCCAGGCTTGACGTAATAGACGCAACCAGTTTCCGTGCATGATAGCACCAATGTCATCATCATTATAGCCTCGATCCGCTAGCAAACCTGCAAGCTTTTGGAGATCGGCGATGGTATCTAAATCACAAGGGGATTGCTCTCGACCATAACCGCCGTCAAGGTCTGTGCCGATACCGGCGTGCCGGCTGTTGCCCGCCAATTGGCATACATGATCCATGTGGTCAACGACAGTGCTCAGTGTAACCGCTTCATTTGTGCTCTGTCCAGAGACCCAGCCCGGTTGCAGCATCCACGCATCAAAAGCCGCACCAATCACGCCATCTCGTTCAAAAATCGCTCGCAACTGCTCATCGCTGAACTGACGTTGATGCGGGACCAGCGCCCGGCAGTTGTTATGGCTGGCCAACACTAATCCTTCGTAATGCTCCAACGCTTCCCAGAACGCCTGATCCGAGCAGTGGGTGAGATCGAGGGTAACACCTAACCGCTGCATTTCGGCAAGCAGCGGC
>JAGWBT010000036.1:38831-42469 GCA_021295755.1 Candidatus Poribacteria bacterium | reverse complement strand
CAAGTAAGCGGCGCAACCCTTCAACTTCAGTGATAATGGTTTGGGTGCAGCGCTCCAAAAGTTCGGAGAGATCGTCAGGGTTATTGCGGTAACGACGCTGCAGACGCTGCGCCGACAACTGAATCGGTGTCAACGGATTCTTAATCTCATGTGCTAATTTCTGTGCGATATCCTGCCACGCCGCAATTTTTTCGGCACGCCTTAACTCCTCAGTACGTGCTTTCAGGTCGGAGACCATCCGGTTGAAAGCCCCCGCTAAGAGGGCGAACTCATCATCAGTCTGCACCGCCACCTGATAGTCGAGGTTTCCATTGGAGATCTGCTCCGTGCCGGCGACGAGTGACCGAATCGGTGTGTTAATTTCTTTCGCAAGGATTCTGCTGACGAAAAAGGCAACGACCACAATCAGTGCCGCTGTGATCAGTAGAGCGATAACGGTTGTGCGGCTTTCCGTTCGGCGATATGCGGTCCCTTCCGCATCGATATCCGTTTCCAGACGGTTCAGTTTGTTCTGGATGGCTGACATCTGGGCTTGCATCTGGGCGGGTGTCAATGCCATCGATTTCCCGACGACCATCGCCCCCAAGCGTCTCATTCCATCCTCTGAAAAGATTGGCACACCGCAAATCAAAAAACCTTGGGCTGCCAATTCGTGCGAGATGGTTGGAGCATCAGGTAACTCATCCAATGGTCTCAAAAAAGTGGTAAGCGTTTCGGGTGGATGATTCGGGTTGGTGCTAAAGACAAGATGTCCGTCCCAATCGTAGATAGCGATGAGGTAATCGCCGTAAGTGTCCGCGAGTTCGGTGGCTCGTATCTCGACGGCGTTGGAGTCAAAGTCCTCCAATACAGCAACCAAGTCCTCATCAACCGCCAAAAGTTCAGCGGTGTCTGTCAAGGGTAGGTTCTCATAAAGTTCGAGCGTATGAGCGATTTCACTGGCACCTTCGATAATTGCCGCGGAATTCGTAAGCGTTAACGCAATCTGGTGGTTTGCCCAACGCTCCACGCTTCGGCTAATGAGGTGGTAGGAGACGAGAACGAGGACAACAGTGGGTAGCAGTGCCATTCCCACAAAAAGAATCATCAGCTTGCGTTGAAACTTCAGGCGATTCATGACCATAGGACGTGAGAACAGTTTACACGCGTTTTGGTATCAGAATTCCTTCTGTAATCGCTGCAAAATGTGCGAGCGCAGCGCAGGGAGATCCGCTGTGGCAACACCATCGTCTACCTGTGCGGTCGTCATCATGCCAGGGACAACCGCACTGACGGCTGGATGGGCAAGGATAAATTTGAGGGCGGCTTGCGGAAGTGTCTCGGTTGCGTCACCGACAATTTCTTTGACAATTTCTACTTGTCGCAAGTCGTTGCGAAGCTGCTCAGAGGACCAAGTTTTGCGATGGTCGTTGTCGGCAAATTTTGTATCTAGTGTCAGTTGTCCGGACAACAGTCCTGATGCAAGCGGTTGTCGCACGATAACCCCTACACCTTTGGATTGTGCTGCCGGCAGCACCGTTTCAGCCATAGATTGATTCAGGATGTTGTAAGTCAGCATCATTGTTGAGATGCCGGTCTCCTCAATTGCTTTCAACGCTTGTGCTTCGCTGCCGAGAGCCATGCCATAAAAACGTATTTTCCCTTCAGCTTTGAGTTGTTCCATTGTCTCGAAAGCTTCATCCCACTGTTCGGGAGGCGGAGGAGCGTGGAATTGGTAGGTGTCTATCGCTTCGCGTCCCAATCGCTGTAAACTTCCCTCCACAGAGGCGCGAATGTAGTCACGGGAAGCGTTATACGACGGTCGTTGTTCCCACCCCTGACTCACCCAACCATCGGAGCCTATTTCATAGCCGACCTTCGTGGCGATAACCACTGCGTCTTGCATGTTAGCGAAAGCCTGCCCAAGCAGCCGTTCTGAGCGACCACCACCATACTGATCGGCGGTATCGTACAGAGTAACCCCATGTTCATACGCATACTGGAGCAGACGGATTGCTACTGCCTCGTCTATATCGCCCCATTCGCGTCCACCGAGCTCCCATGTCCCCATGCCGATCTCGGAAACGGTTAAGCCGGTCGTTCCCAAAGCACGATATTGCATTGTTGCTCCTCCGATTGACAAGTCGTCAGATAACTACCAGCCGATTTTTCAACATTGACCAAAAGATAGCTGCCGACTCCATAAGGAAATTTATAAGCACGGCAGCTATCTTTCAGGTTATCCATCAAGCCCAAGTTGACTCATTACTAGCTAATCAAACCTGCGTCCTTCAATGTTTGACGCAACGTCTCCTGATTGGCAGGTGTGAGTGGCGCAAGTGGCAGCCGCAGCTTACCGTTGAGTTTCCCCATCAGCATAAGGGCTGTCTTCGCAGGGATGGGATTGGTCTCAATAAAGAGGTCCACCGCCAACTGCATAGTTTTGTAGTGGAGTTTTCGAGCGAGTTCAATATTACCTGCTTTGAAGGCGTTGCACGTCTCAGCAATATCAGCGGGAGCCACATTCGCAACAACCGAGATTACGCCCTTTCCACCGACAGAGAGGATCGGCAAGGTATTGATATCATCGCCCGACAGCACGACAAAATCGTCAGGGCACATCGACACCAATTCACTGGAGCGCTTGAGTTCGCCGGTTGCCTCTTTGAGTCCGACAATATTCGGGTGTTCAGCGAGTTGAGCAACGGTGTCCGAAAGAATGTCTGTCCCACAACGAGGGGGAACATTATAGATAATAATCGGGATGTCAACGCTGTCGGCAATTTTCATGTAATGCGCGTACAATCCCTGTTGGTTAGGTTTGTTATAGTACGGCGTTACGATGAGCGCAGCATCGGCACCGGCGGCTTTTGCGTGCTCCGTCGCTCGCAAGGTCCGCGCCGTCGAATTGGAGCCTGTTCCTGCGATGATTGGCACACGACCATTCACTGTCTCAACCGTGAGTTCTATCACACGGTCATGCTCCTCCTCTGAAAGGGAGGGAGATTCACCGGTCGTGCCGCAGGGAACGATGCCGTGTGTGCCCCCATCGATCTGGAATTCGATTAGCTCTTTAAGTTTGGTTTCATCAAGGGATTCGTCATCTTTGAATGGTGTCACAAGTGCGACAAAGGATCCTTCAAACATTTTTTGCCTCCTTACGGTCAAGGTGGTGTTTTGGTGAGTGAATTTTACTAATCTCTCAGATTTTCCAGCATTGTCCTCAGACAAATCGGCATTAAAATTGGGCTTATTTTAACCCATCTCAATTAGTGTGTCAATCCCAATGTTTACGCAATGCGTAAGAAGAAGCCGTTTACGCATTACGTATCACGTCGTGAAGTTTTAACCTGCTTGTTGTGCTTTGCTCTTCAGGATACGTCCATCTATTGTTTTATTCTTGCTCTGTATACTGCCCATCCAGATACCCAATCCCTCCAAGCTCTGTCGGGACATGAATAAAGGTGACTGTATCCGCGGCAAGACCACGCTCAATCGCGGGTCCAAGCTGATTGGGATGCTCAATATATACCCCTTCCCCGCCAAGTGCCTCGGCAACACGATCAAAGCGGATTTCCCCGAACACCGTCCCCATGCGACGCTCAGGTGCGCGGGAATCCGCTTCAATACCCCACGCACTGTCATGGGCGACGACAGCG
>JAGWBT010000036.1:37504-38735 GCA_021295755.1 Candidatus Poribacteria bacterium | reverse complement strand
CCCCAACCGACAATTCCACTTGCGCCGCAGGTGAACCAGTGTGCTGGATGACGATTCCAGAGGGTCATGTGTGCCCAGCGTCCGATGTTTCCGCCATCGAGCAGAAAGGTCACGTCCTGATCCAGAAACGGTTGAATTTCTCGGCAGATTCGTATTGAAGCAAGTGGGGTTACGTCTTCGTGCCCGCGTGTCGCCCATTTCACCATCAGTGCTTCGCGGTTGTGACGCACTTTTGCCAGCCACGCCTGATGATTCCACTGACGGCTTTGTCCTACATCGTTCATTCCCTCAAGGACAGACCGTGGATCGCCGACAATCCCAATTTCTGGCTCAATCGTCTTTGATAACTCATTCGCATCGACATCAACACGGATAAAACGGACCGATTCAGAGAAAACGGGAGGACGACCGTATCCCAGACGGTAGTCGATGCCCGCGCCCAATACCAGCACAAGGTCAACCTCCGCGAGGTTGGCGAATGCACCATTGGTCTCGCCGCCGAAGGTTGTGCCGACATACGTATCCAACGGCGTCTCAATACACCCCCGCGACCACATATTTGAAAAAATCGGGATATGCGTTAAATCTGCGAATTGGGCAAGCGCATCGCCAGCATCAGCGTAGAATGCTCCGTTGCCGACAATAATGACAGGACGTTCCGCATCACACAACTGTTCGACAGCATCGCGAATCAGATCCGGATCGCCGGCAGCTTGCGGGCTGACGTGGGTGATAGTGGGCGGGGAGCCCTGCGAGCGTGCAACGGCTGAATCTGGCATCTGTGTAGTCAAGTGCACCGGACCCGGACGCCCAGCGAACGATGCCCCCAGTGCATTGGTAAATTCATGTTCCAAGACATCAACACGGTCAACAAACCGGGCATATTTGCAAACTGGTGCCGCCATACCTACCTGATCCAGCTCTTGGAAATGTCCCATACCGCGTGTATCCGTGGTGGCACATCCACTGATGAGGAGCATCGGTCCGCCATCCCAGAAGGCGTTGGCAAGTCCGGTGAGAGTGTTCGTGTGTCCCGGTCCCGCACTCACAGCAACCACCCCAATCCGTTTGGTCATCCGTCCCCATGTATCCGCCATATAGGCAGCGGATTGTTCGTTCCGCACGTCAATCACCGGCATCTCCAAATCGACACATGCGTCAAGAAACGGTTTGAGCCCATTACCGCAGAGTGCGAAGACATATTCCACACCGCGCCGCTGAAGCGTTTTAA
>JAGWBT010000036.1:36227-37242 GCA_021295755.1 Candidatus Poribacteria bacterium | reverse complement strand
GAACCTGTTGCGTTAGATCCGGTGTCAGCAATAATGCCCCTCGCTCGCCGAGCGTTAAGATCACAGCAGAAAGTCCCTTGTCCAACAACACTTTGGCGGCGCGTTCTGCCTCTGTCACAGTGGAAACCCTGACGCCTGACAGCGATTCGGTCTCCACTTCGTTGGGAGTAAGAATGTCCACCTGCGCCAAAAAATAATCAGGCAATTCCTGTGCCGGAGCAGGGTTAAGCACCACCGTTGCACCGTTCGATTTCGCTATTTCTGCGGCGCGTCGAGAAGCGGAGATCGGTACTTCCAATTGCAGCAAAAGTACATCCGCAGCGGCGATAGCCTCTGAAGCCTGTTCTATATCTGCAACGGTCAGACCCATGTTCGCCTGCGGGACTAGCACGATGCTATTATCTCCATCAGCGTCAATCAATATCGACGCAACCCCTGTTCCAACCTCTGTGTCTCGGATGACATAATCGGTACAGATTCCCGCCTCTATATGGGCTGCCATTAACGTATCTCCAAAAAGATCCGCTCCGAGCCTGCCAATCATCGTCACGTCTGATTGCTCCCTTTGCCCCCGATAAACATGCCGAATTCTTCTCCCATAAGCGTCTCGCCTATTTGTGGACGCCGTCCCGCCTTGACCACAAGGTCCATATTGAAACTTCCGACAACCACAACTTTCGGATCCTGTTTGTCCATTCCTACCCTCTCCTATCAGCGGCATGTCTATACCTGTGCAACGATGAAACTGAGTAGATTATAGTCTGATGGATAGGGTTTGTCAATAGGGTTAGCCGGTTTCCATCAAGACTTGAGGACACAATACGTTATAGCCCTGTGATAGGTTCTACGAAAAAACGCTTGTCCCACACGCCTGATTGTGATAGAATGAAACCACAGTTAAACGCTACAGATATGGAACTTGGAGGGTATTATTATAATGAATCTCATCGTTATTGTACTGGATAGTTTCCGTCAGGATCACGTTAGCACCTATCACAAAGGTACACCCGTATTT
>JAGWBT010000036.1:0-36012 GCA_021295755.1 Candidatus Poribacteria bacterium | reverse complement strand
GCACCGAGGATGAACTTCCACCGTGACTTCCACGCGTACCGTTGGATTCGTGGGCAGGAGTATGATCCGTATGTGTCCGCCCCTCTGAAACGGAATCTCAACGACTATCTCAACGCGAATTTCCCCGAAGAGTGGCGCAATCGAATCAGTCAGTTTCTAGCAAATACCGATCAGTTCGCAGGACCCGAGGATTGGTTTGCCCATAAGGTGGTGGACGAAGCCGCTGAGTGGCTTGAGGATAACCGTCCACATGAGAAAATCTTCCTCTGGATCGATTCCTTTGACCCACACGAACCGTGGGATCCGCCGGATCCGTGGGATACCTATACCGATTCGGACTATAGTGGACCTCGCATCGTTATGCCGATGGGTGGCATGGCAAGCGATTGGGCGAGCGGTGCCGAGATTAAGCATATTCAGGGGCTTTACGCCGGCGAGGCAGCTTTTGTGGATCATTGCCTTGGTCGCCTCTTTGACCAGTTGAAACAGCTTGGGTATTATGACGATTCGCTAATCTTCCTGCTTGCAGACCACGGACACCCCCTCGGCGATCACGGGAAATTCCTCAAGGGCGCAGATCGGATGTACAACGAACTTCTCAAGATTCCCTTTATGGTGCGATTGCCGAAGGGTGAAGGTGCACGCCGAACCGGTGCAATCGTCCAATTCCAAGATTTCCTTCCGACCGTGCTTGAGGCGCTCGGATTTGGGAATAATATCTCGTCGATGCACGGTGACAGTTTCCTCAGTGTTCTCAAAGGGAACAACGACTCACATCGCGACACGATTATTACGGGATACCATGAGGGTGCGGATCGGTGTGTCCGGGATGCGACATGGAGCTATATCCAGCGCCCTGAAGGCGAGCCTGACGAACTCTACAACCTGCTTGAAGATCCGCGTGAGCGAAATAATCTCATTGATCAGCAGCCAAATGAGGCTATTCGGCTGGCATCACAGTTCGGGAATTACTTCTGGCGACATGGGAGTGCAACAGCCGTCAAGGGGATTCAGGGCAAGTACGAATTGGCTTCTGGGCGAGTAGAGTAGAGGACGGTTCTCAAGAAGAGAAGGAAGGATTCACACCTTGCAGCTTGCGTCTAACTCCAGCATTCCAACGCCACCATTCTACGGCGCAAGGGTCGTTACCGACATCTCGTTAGAACAGGTCTACAACTATATCAATCCTGTGGTACTGTTTCGCGTTCAGTGGGGGTATCGCCGTCAGCCAGGTATGTTACAGCATGAGTATGATCGCTTCATTGAGCGAGAAGTTGTGCCGATATACCAACATTACAAGCAGCTCTGCATGGATAACGATTGGTTGCGTCCATTGGTGGTGTACGGCTATTTTCATGCCCAGTCGGAGGGCGACGACCTCATCATCTACCACGCCGATGCGCAGACCGAATGGGTTCGTTTCACTTTTCCCCGTCAGACCCACACCGAAGAGCGACGCTGTATCACCGATTATTTTGCCAGCGTTGATTCTATTCAGATGGATGTCGTGGCGTTTCAGCTTGTCACGGTTGGACCGACAATTACGGAGGTTATGGAACACGCTAGGGCTGAAGGAAATGAGGGAAGATACCTGCATCTACGCGGCATGGCTATTGAGACGACTGAGGCACTGGAAGAGTATGCGCACAGGCAGATCCGTCTTGAACTTGACATCGCTGCAGAAGATAGTCCGTACGTCCTCGATCTGTTTCACGGGAGCTATCAGGGTGCACGTTTTCGGTTTGGGGATGCTGCCTGTCCAGACTTAGCAGCGCTCGCCAAGCTACGACAGCTGCTTGAACCGGAGCGAATCGGTGTTGAGCTATCGGAGGAATTTCAACTGATGCCGGAGGGTTCGGTCGCTGCGATTATTGTGCCTCACCCAGAGGCAAGAATATTCAACATACAATCATCTTAATCTCAACATTCCTCTTCAAAGAACGGAAAGATCATGAGAACATCTCACAGATACTTAGATCCCACAGCACTCTCCCGGCTCGGCGGTATGGAACTAGTCGCCCGTCTTGTCGTGGAGGGTTTTATCACGGGACGGCACAAAAGTCCATATCAGGGCTTCAGCGTGGAATTTGCAGAGCATCGGCAATACATGCCCGGCGACGCCATCCGTTATATCGACTGGAAGGTGTACGGTAAATCCGACCGTTACTACATCAAAAAGTTTGAGGAGGAAACCAACCTTCGCGCCTATATCCTGCTCGATGCCAGCGGATCAATGAACTACAAATATGACGACAGCGGCATCACTAAGTTCGAATACGCTTGTTACCTCGCCGCATCGTTGACGTATCTCATGCTCAAGCAGCGGGACTCCGCAGGTTTAGCGGTCTTTGACACACATATCAGGGAATACATCCCACCACGCGGTGCTGCAACCCATCTGCACGCTATCATGTCTACCTTAGAAAGTATCCAGCCGGGCGAAGAAACGAGTATCAGCGCCACTTTTAACGAACTCGCCAAACGGATTATCCGTCGTGGATTGGTCATCGTAATCTCCGACCTCCTCGATCAACCGTCAGAAGTCCTGTCTGCCCTCAAACATTTTCGCCACCGCAAGCATGAGGTCATTGTTTTCCATCTGCTCGACAAAGCCGAGATGACATTCCCGTTTGAGGGACCAGTAGTTTTTCGAGATATGGAGACGGAGGGAACCCTCTCAACGCAAGCAGAGGCACTCAAAGCTGGCTATCTGGAACAGTTGGGGGAATTCATTCAAGCCTATCGTCGGGGATGCGGTGCCAGCCTAATTGACTACGTACAAATTGACACAGCAACACCGTTTGATTATGCGCTCTCGTCCTATCTTTCACGACGGAAGTAAAAGGGATAGATACAATGGGAACAATATTGCATCCCCAATACATTGAGGATTCAGAGCAACTTGAGGACGTGATGTCTACACCGACGCTAGAGGTCGTTGAAGCGATGGGAGAAATGGCGGGCGACCTGCTTATACTCGGTGTGGGTGGGAAGATGGGACCAACGCTCGCAAAACTGGCAAAACGCGCCATTGATGAAGCTGGTTCGGACAAGAGAGTGATCAGCGTGTCCCGTTTCTCATCACCCGGCTTACAGGCAGATCTGAATCGGGTTGGCATTGAGACCATTGCGTGTGATTTGCTCAGCGAAACCGAGTTGCAAGCGTTGCCGGAGGTCCCCAATGTGATTTTTATGGCGGGCAGGAAGTTTGGCTCCACCGGCAATGAACCCCTGACATGGGCAATGAATACCTATATGCCCGGCCGAGTGGCAAAAAAATATCGGAACTCCCGAATCGTCGTTTTTTCAACAGGAAACGTCTATCCACTAACACCCATTTCACACGGCGGTGCGACGGAGATGCACCCTGTGGAGCCGATCGGCGAATATGCACAATCCTGCCTTGGTCGCGAGCGGGTGTTTGAGCACACCTCAAATCAATTTGGCACCCCTCTCGCAATCCTCCGTTTGAACTACGCCATCGATCTGCGGTACGGCATCCTACTGGACATCGCAGAAAAAGTTTATTACGAAAAACCTGTAGATGTGACAATGGGAGCTGCCAACGTCATCTGGCAAGGAGACGCAAACGCAGTCGTACTACGTGCCCTCATGCACTGCCAAAGTCCACCGATGCTTCTTAATCTCACAGGTCCAGAAATCGTTTCGATTCGCTGGCTCGCCACACGATTCGGTGAAATTTTCGGAAAAACACCCGCCTTTGAAGGGATAGAAGCAGAAACCGCACTCTTGAGTAACGCCGCTCACTGTCATCAGCTTTTTGGTTATCCGCGAGTTTCACTTGAACAGATGGTACAGTGGGTAGCGCATTGGGCAGAAATCGGAGGAACAACCTTGGGGAAACCGACGAAGTTTGAAGTGCGGGATGGCAAGTTTTGAACTTCGGTTGAAACTTAGACAATAGGAAACCTCCTGCTTCTCCCTAATTTGCGGTACTATTTAACAGGCACCATCCGCCTTGTAGCGGTATAATCCCCTGCCCGGAGTTGGTAAAAATAGATACCACTTGCGATCGGTTCCCCGTTTTCGTTACGTCCATCCCAGTACACCGCGCGGTTCCGAGCGGTATAGAATCCTGCCGGCTGATGTCCCATATATAGTTGGCGAACCATCGCACCTGTTGTGTCGTAGATTGTGAGTGTCACATCGGAGGCGCGGGCGAGGTGATACGGTATCCACGTCTCTGGATTGAACGGATTCGGATAGTTGGGCAACAGTCCTGTTTCTTTCGGCGTTACTGCAGCAAGGAGCCGCTCAAGGAAGAAAATTCCCCTTCGTAACCTTAGATCCGTGAGATCTAACCCCTGTGCTTGAGTGAGCCAGCCCCGGACCGCCGCCTCGGTAAGGGACGTAAGTGCCACCGAATGTGCGGAAGGAGCCGCCGCAGCCTCCCTTATCGCCCCGGCAACCGTGACCAGATCCAGGAGGTTGACCACGCCATCCCCGTTTAGGTCGGCACCGTCCTGTCCTATCCTCCCAAAGTTTGAGTGAACGTACATCAAATCTTGAAGGTTCACCACACCATCGCGGTTGACATCTCCGAACACCGTTGGGGGCGGGAGTTCCCACAGGAGCACCGTGCCATCCCCACTCCCGCTTGCCAGTGTCTCTCCGTCCGGGCTGAACGCAAGGCTAGTGACAGTCCACGTATGCCCGGTGAGAATCCCCTTGGAGACACCCGTCACGACATCCCACAGACGAAGAGTATAATCCCATCGTCCTCCGCCACTAGCGAGTGTCCGCCCATCCGGGCTGAACGCAAGGCTCAAGATATCATCCTCATACCCGACTAGTGTTCCCTTCTGTTCGCCTGTCACGGTGTCCCACAGACGAATCTCTCGGCTACCCGCGCTTGCGAGCGTGTTTCCATCTGGACTAAATACGAGGCTCCAGATAGTCGAACCTTGGGCGAAGAGGGTCTCTTTCTGTTCACCTGTTGCGACATCCCACAGACGGATAGTACCGTTCCAATCCCCACTCGCCAGCGTCTCTCCAGCCGGACTAAACGCAAGACTCTGGATCCCTCCCGTGTGCCCGGTGAATGCTTTCTTGCGTTCACCTGCCATAACATCCCATAGATACACCGTATTTTTACCCTCACTCGCCAGCGTCCGTCCATCCGGACTGAACGCAACACTACCAACAGCAGATGTCTGCCTGATTGTCCCCTTCTGTTCACCCGTTACAACATCCCAAAGACGGATGGTTTCATCGCCACCTCCACTTGCCAACGTCTTCCCATCCGGACTGAACGTGACGCTATGGACCCAATCCGTATGCCCAGCGAGGGTCCGCTTGTGCCTTCCGGTCACCCCGTCCCAAAGATACACCACACCATTTTCCTCCGCACTTGCCAGTATCCCCCCAGCCGGACTGAAGGCAACACTAGAGACCTCAGATGCATACCCGGTGATCCTCCCCTTCTGTTCACCCGTCGTGACATCCCACAGACGAATGGTTTCATCATTACTCCTACTTGCTAGTGTCTCCCCATCCGGACTGAAGACAACATTTTTGACCCAACCTAGGCCTCCGATCCTCAGCTTTTGTTCACCCGTCGCAACATTCCACAGCCGCACTGTGCCATCCCAACTTCCACTTGCTAGCGTCTCCCCATCCGGACTGAAGGCAACACTACGGACCCTATCTGTATGATCAGTGAGGGTTCGTTTGCGTTCACCTGTCACGGTATCCCATAGTTGGATGGTCTTGTCCCCACTCACACTCGCCAACATCTCGCCGTCCGGGCTGAATGCGATACTCCAAATCACAATTGGATGCCCGTCTGTCCACTTTTGTTCACCCGTCGTAACCTCCCACACTCGCAATGTACCGATCGAATGTCCACATGCCAGCGTTTCTCCATCTGGGCTAAACGCAACGCTCTGTACCCAAGATCTGGAATCGCTGAAACTCCACTTTTCTTCACCCGTGGCGACATCCCACAGACGGACGGTCTGGTCTCCACTCCCACTTACCAGCATTTTCCCATCTGGACTAAATGCCATGCTATGGACAGTCCAACTATGTCCGGTGAGGGTTCGCTTGTGTTCACCCGTGATGGCATCCCATAGACGGATGGTGTTATCCCCTCGAGCGCTACCACTCGCTAGCATCTGTCCATCTGGACTATACGCGATGCTAGTGACCCAAGAGGTATGCCCGGTGAACAGATCAACCTCTTGAAGGGTTGTTGTATCATAAAACCAAATCCCGATAGAGCTAGCCACCGCGAGGCGAGTTCCGTCCGGAGAATACCGCATCTCAACTATGCTTCCCCTACCGAGGCGCGCCTTGACATTTTCGGGTAAACGCCATTGCGGAGAATCTTGGGCAAAGCTATCCTGTAGAAACAGAACAGAAACGAACAAAAGGCTTAGCTTGAAAAACAGTTCCTTTTTCATGGGGTAATCCTCCTTTTGAAGTGGAACCGGATTCAATCTCAAAACGAAATTTACTTGTTCACCAACCACGCGCAATTTCGATACCACAGCTATCTTGAATCACTGAAAGAGGTTGTCAAAAAATCCAAGTTTTGCAGAAAACGCTTTCTCCGGGCGACTTTGTATCTGTTTCTGATATACGCTGTGATTGCAACGGAGTATCGTGCTAACAAAGAGATTGTCGAAACTATGCCACACCATCGTCGCAGAAATGCTACACTCGCTACGCTCAGTGATTGTCCTTAGATTTTTCTTGAACACTTCACATATATGTGCTATATTGAAATGCCATCTGGAAAGGAGAATGTCAAATGATGGAATCGCAAGCTGCTGTTGAAAAACGCTATCGTGATGCGTTGGATTCCCTCGTCACAAAGGTCCAGAAAGATCGGAATATCATCGCTGCTATTCTGTGCGGTAGTATGTCCTACGACCAAGTCTGGGACAAATCCGACATCGATCTCCTACTCGTCCAAAGAGAGGGAAAAGGTAATCCTAGAGGTTACACTTTAGCAGAAAACGATGTCAACATCCATGCGGAAGTCGTGCCAAGAAGTCAATTAAGACGATGGCAGGAAGCAGCGCTGCAAGGCTCATTTGAGCACTCCTTCTTCTCCCGTAGTACCCTCCTTTTCTGTAGCGATGAATCAGTCAAAACGTGGTATCAAAACGCCAATCTACATAATATCGGTGGGAGAGATAGGGCGCTCCAACTCCTCATTGTTACAACCGGACTGCTCCCCACATTGAGATATGCCGAAAAGCAGTTTTATGTCAACGAAGACATCAATTATAGCTTCCTGTCCATCCTGCGTGTGGTGGAAAGCTTGGCGAGAATTGAGGTAATCCTGAACGATGAGGTGCCGTCGCGAGAGGTCATCCAGCCCGCGCTTGAATATAATCCCGACTTTTTCCGTGTTACCTATTCAGATCTGATTAACTGTGAGAAGAATGAAGGGGTCATCCAAAACGCTCTAGATACTATCAGTGACTACCTTAACGAGAAACTATTTATCTTCCAACCAATCCTAGATTTCTTAGCCGAAGCGGCCGGTCCTCGATCTACAACGGAGTTAAATGATTACTTCCAAAAGAAGATCGGTGACAATCGTTTTGATGCTGCCTATGAATGGTTAGCGCAAAAAGGCATCATTCAACAGGTATCTACCCCTGTGAAGATCACGTTGAAAAGTCAGATCGAAATGGAAGAAGCTGCCTACTATTATGACCGGAAAGAAACTGTCACAATGAGCAAATCGCCTCCCCCACAATTGAAATTTGCTTTGAATCCCGATCTTCGCATCGGGGCGGACGCACACCCTCAGATTATGGCTGCGCTGGGGGCCTTCGTGGATAAGGTCAAAGACGATCGGTACATCATCGCAGCGATTCTCACAAGTAACCTCGCAGAAGATAATGTTTGGCAACATACTAACGTCAACCTCCTCCTCATTGGGCGCGACGACGCAAAATTCGATGAACACTACAGCCTAGTAGAAAATGGTGTGAATATCAATGTGACGATGCATCCACGAAAGCGATACCAGCAGCTCCTAGAAGGTGGATTGCAGGGAAGTGAATTGCATTCAATTCTATCCAGAAGTCGAGTGCTTTTTACGAGGGATGAAGCCATCGAGAAATGGCATAGCGACCTGAAACAGATCGGTCAAAGAGACCAAGAAACACAACTTATAAACGCCGGAAATAGTATCTTCGCGCTATTGACAAAGGCAGAAAAGTGGTTCTATATAAAAAAAGATCTCAGCTATAGTTTTTTATACATTATGTTTGTGGTTCAGCAGTTGGCACGGGTTGAGACCATTATGCACGGAGAGGTGCCGAAGCGGAAAGCTATTTATCAAGCGAGGGAACATAACCCCAATTTCTTTGACGCGGTTTTTACAGATTTAATCCATAAAGATAAGGATGAGGAAATGGTTCGTCGCACACTTGAGACGATTGACCGCTATCTGAATGATCAAACCTTCACCCTTTTTCAGCCGCTTTTCGATTTCTTGGCGAGCGCAGGCGGTACACGCACCGCCACTGAGTTGAGTGACTACTTCGGAGTGCGGCAGGCTTGGGTCGGACTTGTCTGCGAATGGCTGGCTCAAAAGGGGGTTATCGAGCAGTTTTCTTCCCCACTGCGACTCACCAAAGAGAGTCAAATCTCTGTTGAAGAGGCTGCATATTACTACGATGAAAACAATCCCTTCTTGGAAGAGATGAGGTGGTGAAGTCATTGTTCCATTCACTTCAGTGATACCTTTTTCGGTTGTAGCGCATTGCTCTACATTCAGGAGGCATTTAGTATTCGCTTTCGGCGTGCACTTATGTTATAATGCCATAATTTTCCAAGATAGACTGACTGAAGTTACCACGATAAAGCAATCTCAGAATATCTGTATTTGGTCTGAATGTTCTGCCTATCATAATTCAGGTTGCTAGTAGTAGATATATTGTTTTGAATCCTAATCTTATCGGGGTCCATATCCCGTAACCCTTGTGCATAATGAACTTCTTACGCATTACGTTTCACGTTTCACGATTTAGACCAACGCCGGAACGAGGGACGACAACCTGCACTATCATATATCGCGCATCAAGGAAAACATGAAAATCACCGAGGTCAAAACCTACAATCTCAGTTATCCATTAATCGAACCGTTTGCAAACGCACGATCATGGTCAAAGACGAGAAATGCGGGTATCGTGGAGATTCGCACCGATGCTGGCATTGTAGGCTGGGGCGAAGGTACAAGCACGCCATCGCAAGTGGCGATTGACACCTGCTTGATTGGAAAGGATCCGTTTGATATAGAGGTCATCTGGAACACGATGCACCAAGGCAGGAGCAATGCCGCCGCCATAAGTGGAGTGGACATCGCACTGTGGGACATTGTGGGGAAAGCATTGAATCAGCCTATTTACCGTCTCCTCGGTGGCGCGTTCAGAAACCGGATCCCTGCCTATGCCACCGGGCTGTTTAAAAAAGACGTCCCTGACATCACCCAAACCTTGATGGACGAGGCAAAAAGTTACGTTGATCAAGGATTCTCCGCGATGAAAATGAAGGTTGGATTTGGAGAAGCCTATGATGTTAAAAATGTAGCCGCTGTGCGGAAAGCGGTTGGAAATACGGTTATCCTTGCAGTTGATGCGAATTGCGGTTATGATGTTGGGACAGCAATTGATGTGGGACAGAAGATCGCTGAGAATGATCTCTTCTGGTATGAGGAACCGATTACGACAAACGATGTGGAGGGTTACGTAGAGATCCGCCGCGCACTCAATATGCGAATTGCCGGCGGCGAGGGCTTACAGGGGCGCTGGGGGTTCCGAGACCTGATCCAAAGGCGTGGATATGACATCGTCCAGCCCGATGTGAGTATTGCGGGCGGATTCACCGAATGCCGCAAGATCGCCGCGATGGCGAGCGCCAACCATCTCCGTGTACTGCCGCACATGTGGGGCAGTAGCATCCGTCTTGCCGCCACATTGCACTGGCAAGCAACAATTCCGGATTCCCCACAAGCGTTAAACCCCATTCCTTCGTTGTTTGAGTTCGACATGACGGAGAACGGTCTGCGCACCGATCTCGCCAAAGTACCGATTCAGGCGGTCGATGGATACGTCCCCGTCCCGCAGGAACCGGGCTTAGGCATTGAAATTGATCGGGCTGTTATAGAGAAGTACGCGTCATAGGGTAAAATACGATGAAATCAACAACACGTTGGTTAATTGGCGGGGTTACTGTCTTATGTGTTTTAGGTACGTGGTTTCTGTATCCGCATCGGGTTGAAAGCGAAGAGCAGGACGGAACAGAAAGTCAAGTTACCACAACTGATGACAAATTTAGCCACGAACTATTTGACCAAGTTTTGCAAAAATATGTCGATTCGCAAGGGCGAGTTGACTACGCCGGGCTCAAAAACGATCCGGGAACGTTGCAATCTTATTTGGATCTGCTTGCCGTGAACGCGCCTAGCGATAAGGCGACTTTTCAGACCGGACTCGCCTTTTGGATTAACGCCTACAATGCGCTCACGATCAAGGGTGTCCTTGACCACTACCCGACAACAAGCGTTCGTAAAATCAAGCTATTCGGCGGTTTCTTTTCTCGTATCAAGTTCCAAGTTGGTGGACGCGGCTACACCTTGGACAACATTGAACATGACATCATTCGATATGAATATGGGGACCCGCGCATCCATTTCGCGCTAGTTTGTGCGTCGCTAGGATGCCCAATTTTGGAGAAGCGAGCGTTCGTTCCAGAAACGCTTGAAGAGCGGCTCGACAATTCCACAGCAAAGTTTATCAATAATCCAGAAAAAGTACGTTTAGACCGTGAAAATGGTGTGCTATACCTTTCACAGATTTTTGAGTGGTACGCAGAAGACTTTGAGGACACCCACGGTAGCGTTATCAATTTCATTGCGGAATATCTTCCGGAAGCAGATGCTACTTTTCTCAAAGGGAAAGAGATACGGATTCAATATGTCCCATACGACTGGTGTCTTAATGCACAGTCAGGAGTAGAAGAACAAAAGTGAACTATGGTCTACGTCAGTTTACGCTTTGCACATTACACCCTGTTACTGAGGTTGGTTGGCGCCCGGCGTGGGGTTGTATAATTTTACGTGGTCTCTGCCAGAATAACTAACTTCTTTCCGAAATCAAAATAGCGATTGGAAAGGGAAAGATGGCAACACAATATCACTTTCTCGCTTCTTGCAAGAAAATAACAGATACGGAATGGACGATGGAGATGCAAGCGGACAGCAGAGATGTTCCTATGTCAATTGTTCATCCGGACTCAGAGACAGATGAGGTTCTAACAACCAATCCAATTACGCGAACAATTGCGGAGGTAAAGGTTATGACAAACTACCTTCGTCAATTAAACCGTCATAGTGGCAGAGGAGCTGTCGGACACAACGACTCGGTGATCCGAAACATTCGTCAACGTCTTTCGCAGTTACAACTTGGACAACAGATTACCGTAAAAATCTCTTACTTTAAGCATAAGGGATTAAGATCAGGATTATACGAGATCAACTCGCTTGGCGTCTCCCCTCCGATTAATCGTGGCCGACCTCTGACAGCAACGCTTTCACAAGAGCAGAAGGCGCGAGTTCCTCAAGTACTTGTTGATGCAGTGACTAGCTTAGAAAATCACGTTGATACATTGCAACGGGAACTTCATGCGGCACAAAGAATCTTACGCGAATACGGAGCGCAATTGGAAACACAAGAAAAACAGATCCAGCAGTTATCAGTTGAAAACAACCAACTGGGGGAAAGCAGTGAGTCACAAACAACACCCACCCAATCAAGCAATTCACACCTGCAAGAAGCGGCTACATCGCAATCAGATTCACCAACTGAGGAGACAGATGAAGAGGACATTAATACCGAAACTCAAAGCCTGTTTCAGCAATTTATGAAGTCCTCAAGGTCTTCATAATCTCAGAACAAACCACCTGCCAATTACCCGCCCAAAAAATCACAGTAAAGGAAGCTAGTATTCTATCACTCACGCCATCAAATAGGTTTCTCGCCTGTCGTGTGAGGGCACGCCCCTATTTACTTTCCTCAACTAATTTAGCTATAAATGCGACGATGTCAGCGATAGCCTGATCTGACAACCGATCCTCGGAAAAGAAGGGCATAATAAAACCACCCTTGCGGACGTAAGCAGCGATCTGGTGTTTCCGTTTCTCTAAGTCTCGCGGTGGTCTCCTTTTGACGAGTTGAGAACCGATACCCGCCTTTTTAGCGGTTGGATGGCATACGTTGCATGCCTGACCATACAATTTCCAGCCTCTTTGTGCGTCGCCTTCCATCTCCATAATCTGATCGGCAGCTGCGCTCGCAGCGGCTTTATCTAGCATTGTGATCTGAAACTGCGGTCCCTTGCTATCTCCAGAGACATGCGCGAAATAAGCCATCAAAGCTGCAGCTTGCTCCTCAGGAATTGCAGTTGGATCAACTTTATCAGAGGGAATCTTTTGCAAAAAATGCTGATAGCAGAAGCCCCCGCCGCCGGCAGCCCGTTCAAAGATATCCGCTGTAATCATGCCACCTTTTGCCGTGCCACGGTGAGGCACGCCAACGATGCTGTGTCCCGCGCGTATCCGCCCATCGGGGGTTGCTGCTTCGTCAAAATCTGCGTGGCAATCTGAGCAGGAGAGACCACTGGCTTTGGCAGGGTCAAGTGTTCCACCAAAAGACGGATCGCTGAAGAGTTCCCGCCCCATCTTGGCTTTTTCAGACATTTCTGCGTTTGTTATAGTTACCAATGAGAGCGTTAAGAGCGCTGTTAAACCCAAAACAACAATTCTGTACATCCCAAATCTCCTTTCGTGTGTCGTAAAGTTGCAATGAACCAAAACTACCATAATGGTATCAGAATGGGTATTGGTCGTCAACGAAAATCAATTCAACTCTAGGGCATTTAGTTCTCCTTCCGAGTACCGATGTTCTGATTGCTCCATCTGTTATGCTGCAGCATTCACTGCTTGGATGAGCGCAGTGATATAACCGAACTGGAACGCCCACGCCTGCCGTACCCGCCCCGAAACCCCCGGCGGGGAGACATCATCCGGATGATGTGGTGCATGATCAGGCATCAGCATGTAAGAGTATCCTACGTCTCGAAGCACCTGCGCGACTTTGTACATGTCCACAGCCCCTTCATCGGGCCAAACCTCCTGAAAGTTGTGCAATCTACCGCGAATGTTACGGAAATGGATGTTAAACAACTTCCCCCGTGCCCCGAAGTACCGCACGATCTCGTACAGTTCTTCGCCGGGATTTTCTAACCCTTCCGAAGCAGTTCCACAACAGAAGTTGAATCCGTGGTAGGGACTATCTGCCAACTCAACAAAACGCTTCAATCCTTCAAAGACTGGGTAATTCCACCCTTCGATGCCCTTCAAAACCGGTGCTGGCGGGTCATTGAAATGACAAGCCATCTGCACATTGTTCGCCTCTGCCACCGGAATCACCCGCTCCAGAAAATAAGCCATCCGTTCAAACACTTCGTCACGGCTTACCTGTCCAAGTTCGGTCAACGTTTCATTGTCAAACTTTGACATATCGAAAGTGCTGTATGTCGTTCCGCCTCGTCCGGGTGTACTCTCCGTCCGATAGATTGGGTAGTGAACCGTATGGAAGTTATAATTCAGCCCACGGAGTCCAGCTTTACCTGCGTTTTCAATATCTTGGCAAACCGTATCGAGGTCTCGGTCACGCTGTGGGTCTTGAGCGAGGGTGATACTCTGCGGTATTCCGATATGAATCATATCAAGGCCAACGCCTTCGGCTGCGGCTTCTTCCTTGTGTCGAAGCAGCGTGTCGACCTCTGTGTTCTTGACAGGGGCATCCATGTGTGTCACACCGTGTCGGACGAGAAATTGCAATTCTGGTTTTGATGTCCCTACACCTTGAACACCCACGTGCATTTTCGCTTTCCCTTGTTGTGCTTGATTCATGGCTAAATTCTCCTTTTTGGGGCGATGAGTTTATTCTCCTCAACCTATGGACCGGCTAACTACTCTCACGCTCCTATTGAGTCGGGATATAGGCACATAGATTTTTCGTTTCTGCATCGATTCATTCCGTGTTTTTATCCACCAAATATTTGCGAATTGATACCCAAAAATCGCACCAGTTTGTGTGGTTCGTAGAAGCAAATCGCTGTCATCCCAACTCTGATTAGGGAAGAAAGCTACGCACCTGCGATTACTATCTATGATGCTGCAGCATTCACCGCTTGGAGGAGCGCAATGATATAACCGAACTGGAATGCCCACGCTTGCCGTACCCGCCCCGAAACCCCCGGCGGGGAGACATCATCCGGATGATGTGGTGCATGGTCAGGCATCAGCATATAAGGATATCCTACATCTGCAAGCACTTGTGCCACTTTGTACATATCTACATCACCTTCGTCGGGCCAAACCTCCTGAAAGTTGTGCAGTCCGCCGCGGATATTACGGAAATGGATATTGAACAACTTCCCTCTCTCCCCGAAGTACCGCACGATCTCGTACAGTTCTTCGCCGGGATTTTCTAACCCTTCCGAAGCGGTTCCACAGCAGAAGTTGAATCCGTGGTAGGGACTATCTACCAACTCAACAAAACGTTTTAACCCCTCAAAGACCGGGTAATTCCACCGTTCGACCCCCTTCAAAACGGGTGCTGGCGGATCGTTGAGGTGGCACGCCATCTGCACACTGTTTGCCTCTGCCACCGGAATGACGCGTTCTAGAAAATAGGCAGCCCGTTCAAACGCTTCGTCGCGACTCACCCGACCCGCTTCGGTCAGCGCTTCATTGTTAAATTTTGACATATCGAAGGTACTGTACGTTGTTCCACCTCGTCCGGGTGTGCTCTCCGTCCGTTGATGCTGAACAATGCAAAAGTTATAGTTCAGTCCACGGAGCCCGGCTTTGCCCGCATTTTCGATATCTTGACATACCGTGTCGAGGTCTCGATCTCGCTGTGGGTCTTGAGCAAGAGTGATACTCCTCGGGAGATTGATATGAATCATATCAAGGCTAACGCCTTCGGAGGCAGCTTCTTCTTTGTGTCGAATTAGCGTTTCAGTCTCTGTGTTTTCGACAGAGGCATCCATGTGCGTCACACCATGCCGGACAAGAAATTGTAATTCTGGTTTTGACGTTCCTATACCTTGAACGCCCACGTGCATTTTTGCTTTCCCTTGTTGTGATTGATTCATGGCTAAATTCTCCTTTTTGGGGGCGATGCGTGTGTCCTCTTCGACCTATACAAGTTCGTGGGACATTGTAGCGAAGACGCATGATTGGCGTCAAGAGAAAAGAATTGACCCCGATTGTGGCTATATGATACACTCGTCTAGAGTATTGTATGAAAGATGTCGCGGACGGTGAAACGAAACTGGAGGAGAAGCGCATGGACATTGACAAATTGAAAGTCGAGCTAGAGGAATACGGCTTCGTCATCATACATAATCTGATTCCGACCAATCAAGCAGCCCGCATGACAGACCGCCTGATGGACATCATGCGTCAGCAGCCCGATAGGGACATGCCGAATCAGAACCTGCGTGGCGTGTTTAATTACGACGACCAGGATACGTTCATCCCGCTCGTTACCCACCCGGTGTACTTGGAGTTGGCAGCACACATGCTGGGACCCGGATTCCAGATGGCAGAGGTCGGTGCGCGATGGATTAAGCCGGGGGCGGAGGCACAAAATCTCCATGCAGATGTACCAATCGGCTGGTTTCCCCAATCCGGCCTGACTATACCGGACGCCTGCTTTCTCGTCAACTGCATTTGGATGTTGACCGATTTTACACTCGAAAACGGTGCCACGCAGGTAATGCCTTTCAGCCATCATTCGCGCCGAACCCCGCGATCCGGAGTTGACTACGACCATCTAGTAACCGCCGAGGGTCCCGCAGGTTCTATCGTTATTTTTCACGGAGCCATCTGGCATCGTGGAGGCGCGAACGTCACTACAGACAAGCACCGCATAGGCGTGTCAAGCGGATTTCACGCTTCTTGGATGGATCCGGCCGCCGGAGGGTGGTATTTGATGAAGAGAAGTGTGCGCGACCGGATGCCACCAGAAATCCAAGCGATGAATCGGCATGTGGTCGAGGACTAAGCCGATTTACTTTAATAGCTGAATTACGGGTTGCTTTGAATCCCAATCTTATCGGGGGCGAATCAACAAGGAGTGGCTTATGGCAGAGAAGAAGGCATATTGGGGATTGTTAAGCACCGCTCGAATCAATGAGCGAGTAATCCCCGCCATCCGTAGTTCGGGACGGAGTGAGCTCGTAGCTGTGGCAAGTCGTAGTAAAGAAAGAGCGCAGACTTATGCCAAACAGTGGGACATTCCCCGCGCCTACGACACGTATGAGCAGATGCTTGCCGATCCAGCAATTAACGTGATTTACCTCTCTTTACCCAACCATCTGCACACCGAGTGGGCTATCAAGTGCGCAGAGGCAGGAAAGCAGATCCTGTGCGAAAAACCGATTGCCATAACGACCGAAGAGGTGGCTCAGATGGCACAGGCAGCTGACAGAAACGGTGTCATCATACAAGAAGCCGCGATGATGCGCTTCCATCCGCAGACCCAGTATCTCCGCGAGTTGGTCGCCAAAAGAGCCATCGGCGACATCCGTCTAATCCGGGGCGTTTTTGCCTTCACTCTTGAAAATCCGGGGGATATCCGACTGGAGGCAAATATGGGTGGCGGATCACTGTGGGACTTAGGTAGCTATTGCGTGAGTTTTGCGCGGACGGTGCTACAAGCAGAACCGGTTGAGGTCAGCGCCTATCAAGTCAGCGGCGATACCGGCGTTGATATGAGTTTATCGGCGCAGATGCAATTCCCCGCCGGTACACTCGTTCAATTCTTTTCCAGTTTTCAATCATTCGCTCATATTGAAGCAGACTTTCTTGGCACCGAAGGAAGAATCTATGCGGATATACCATGGGCTAATCACATTGGTGCTTCGGCTAATGTGCAAGTTACCCGAAGCGGTGATGCCGAAGAGACATCAACCTTTAGTGATAACATAGAAGGTCACACGACCAATACAAAAACGTACGAGAATATGAACGCCTATCAGTGCGAAATTGATTCGATGGTCGAGAGCGTTCTGAACGGTGCCGAGCCCATCATCTCGTTGACAGATAGTTGGAAGAATGTCGCAACAATAGTCGCGCTGCACGAATCGGCACAGACAAGCAAACCTGTCCGCCCCGAAACGTGGAACGAGAAACTCACCTAACATCGCTGCTGAGAGTAGGGTTCAACGATCTTTGTTCCTTACCATCCCACTGATATGTTGTTTAGAGGTTTATCATGAAAATTAAAGAAATTCGCGCCGTCAACATAAATATCCCACAGACCCCACCAAAAACCAAACCACGTCGTCCGACGTGGAATAAGAGTGCACCACGTGCGTTGCCCATCAACAAATATCCAGAGTTCTCCCGATTGCCTGGCCAAATGCCCGGCATGGGCGGAGGACAGGTGTGGGTGCAGGTCACCGCCGAAGATGGAACATGGGGGCTGGGGTCCTGCAGCTTTGGTGATCCTGTGGCGGTCTTGATTGACCGTGTCTTTGCACCACTGTTAGAAGGTCGGGATTGCCTTGCCACCGAATTTCTCAACGATCTGATGTGGCGCTCAATGCAGCGACTTGGTGCAGCGGGCCATGCTGCGGTGGCGCAGAGCAGCATAGATCTAGCGTTATGGGACCTCAAAGGCAAATTGCTGGATTTGCCGGTGTTTCGGTTGCTCGGCGGACCGTGCCGAGACAAAATTAAACTCTATGCTACGGGCGATGACTTAGACTGGAGCATGGAACTCGGTTTCAAGGCTTTCAAAGTAACAAACCCTGCACATTACGAAATGGGCATTGAGGGATTGAATCTAGTCGAGAAGAAACTTGCAACGGCCAGAGAAACGATCGGTCCCGACGCCGAACTGATGCTCAACGCGGTCATGTCATATAACGTGGAATTTGCCGTACAGATCGCTGAACGGCTGCGCCCTTGCCGGATGCGTTGGCTGGAGGAGCCTTTGATTCCGACAGACCTTGAGGGTCACGTTGAGTTAAAGAAATCGGTGCCATGGATGCCGATTGCCACCGGCGAAGACCACCACGGACGACATGCGTTTCGACAACTCGTCGAGCACCGGTGCGTGGACGTCGTACAACCCGATCTGAAGTGGTGTGGCGGGCTTTCCGAGGCGGTCAAGGTATATACCATCGCTGAAGCAGCAGGCATTGTAACAATTCCTCATGGCGGTGGCAATACACCTTTCGGTCAGCATTTCGCTCTAGCGCTGCCCGAGTCACCGATGGCAGAATACTGGCTTGGCACAGACCCCGGTGTTCCGCTCTCCGAAGTGTGTCCCATCCCCGGCATGGCGATGCCGAAGGATGGCTGCTTGGTTCCTTCGGACGCGCCGGGATTCGGTATGGAAATCAAAGAGGAATGGATAAAACCGTGGGTACACAAGTAAATCCCGTTGACTGTATAGATAATCTAATTGACGATCCGCGCGAGCATATCAATTGCTCGTGGTTTTTTGAAGTCTGCAATAAATTACGCCACACAAGCCGCAGCGAAAGGAAATAGTGTCATGAAAATAGATCGTAATCGATTCCTTGAGGAGGGGTATGTTGTTCTACGCAACGTTGTTCCGGCAGATGAGCTAGATGCGCTGCGCGCAAGCTACGAGATTCTGGTTGAACGGCAAAAAGTAATCTGGGCACAGGAACGCGAGCCAGACGACTCGCCCGGCGGCGTGTGGGAGACCTCTGCTCAACCACGGCTGCTCCTGCACCGAAGTCCGCTTGCAGACTTGATAGATAAAGATACTGCCAGTGCTGTGGAGATCTGGCTTCATGAAAACACACAGGGCGCCAGCAGCGAGTTGTTGGGGGTGTCAGATGCGGCGGTCACAGAGATGATGTTGATGTGTAATCCGGTTCGAGATCGGGGTCCCGCCCATTGGCACCGTGATTTATATCCCCCTTACGGTGCACCGTTGCAAGGTTATGTGGACGATATTGTCGAGGCAGGTCCCAGATATGTGCAGTGGAATCTCTGCCTTTACGACGATGACGTGCTGTGGGTGATACCCGGTAGCCACGCGCGTCTCAACACAGAGCTAGAAAATGAACTGTTAGGGACAAATCGCCATAGTCCTTTTCCCGGTGGCGTTCAGACGCACCTCAATGCGGGTGATGGTGTGGCTTATATTCTGCCGATTTTGCATTGGGGTAGTAACTATAGTACCAAAATGCGGCGCACGATTCACGGCGGCTTTTCAACCTTTACTCAGTATGAAAATCAGAGTTACATGAAACATCTGTCAACACCTGCCCAAGAGACATTTGACCGTTGGATACAGTGCAGTGATCAGATGATAGCGCACACCGAATCAATACTTCGAGCCGCCATCAAAAAAGATGCTGCCGCCTACCACGCGAGTCTCGAAAAACTCCATCCGGGCAGGGGCGAGAAGGGCAAAATGCTCTCGACAGTATACCTGAGCAAGATTGCCAAACGCGTGTATGATTGTAAACACCCCAATTTTAAAAATCTACCGCAGGAGACCCGTGACTCGACGATTCGATCACATCCGATAACGCTCCAATGGGGGCTACCTCTTGCAGATCGATTCTCTTTTGAAGAAGCGCGAACCTTGTGGGACCGGTTCAAACCGGTTGATGCCCGCATCCAGTCGCTTGTTGAAGACACCGCCCCCGGATATGAGAACCGTCCGTCGCGGTATCACTTCAATGAGATGCCTACCGATTTCAGTGTCGAGGACTTTACCACCGGCTGGCTGCAGTCAAGATAATGGCGTAAATTGGTAAATAGAGGAGAGTGCGTTGCAGAAGGAACTCGAAATTGCCATACAGGCAGCCAAAGAAGCGGGCGAAATCGCGATGGGGTATTATCAGGGCAGCTACAACGTTCGCGAAAAGAGTCCCAATAACCCCGTTACCACCGCTGACCTGATGACAAATCAGCGGATTCGAGAAATCATCTACCATACTTTCCCTGACGATGGCTGGCTCTCTGAAGAGACGGAGGATTCTCCGGATCGATTGGCAAAATCCCGCGTGTGGGTTGTCGATCCCATTGACGGTACAGAGGAATTCATCGCAGGCACCCCTGAATTTGCGATTTCGATTGCCCTCGTAGTTGAGGGAACTCCGGTCATTGGTGTATTGCACAATCCCGCTACAGCAGAACTCTTTTATGCTTATGCCGGCGGCGGTGCATTCTGCAACGGAACGCCGATTTATTCCTCATCATGTCGATGCCTCAAGCAAGCATCAATGCTTGTTAGCCAAACGGAGCACCGAAAAGGCCTATTAGCGGGGCTGATTCCGCTTGTCGCAGAAATTCAGTATATTGGTAGTGTCACCTATAAACTGGCAAGGCTCGCGGCGGGCGCCGGCGATCTTTATGTTACTGTACGGCCTAAAAACGAGTGGGATTTCTGCGCCGGCGATCTCATTCTGTGTGAAGCCGGCGGTGTCTTGTGGGATAAGGCAGGTCAGATCATAAGTTACAATAAAAAAAGAGTTAAGCAGCCTACGGGTCTGTTCGCTGGCAACCCAACTCTTGTAAAACAGATACTCCATTGTTACTCAAGTACACCGGTTTATGTTTGAATTTGCCGATTGAAAATTGGAGAAAATGGAATAGAAGGAAAAGTGTGAAAGATTTTCCTTCTATTTCAGGCATGCAAATGCTGTGTTTCAGGAAGGACCTTCCAAAGGTGAAGCACCTTCGGAAGGTTAGAGAAGCTCTTGTAGATACTGCACTCGCGTATGATGGCGCAACTTACGAAGGGCTTCGTCTTCAATTTGGCGTACCCTTTCTCGGCTAATGTTAAGTTGCCGTCCAATCTCAGCGAGAGTGTACTCCGTACCATCAGTCAAACCGTAGCGCATCTTGATTACAAGCGTTTCACGACCCGCTAATGTGCCGAGGACCATTTCAAGCGACTCTTTCTCTGAATTAGAAAGCAATTCTTCCTCAGGAGTCACCTGCGAATCATCAGCCAGTAGGTCAGAAATCGTTGCGTCGGGTGAAGATTCACTCAATGGCGAATCTAGCGAAATTGTCCCCTTCGTACTTTGAAGAATTTCGATGACACGGTTTTCGGGCATCCCTACCGCTTCAGCGACGTCTTTGATGCCCGGCTCACGTTCGAGATCCCTAGCGAGCTTGCTCTGTGCCTGCTTGATAGATCGCCGGGTTTCCCCAACGTAACAAGGGATACGAATTGTCTGGCTCTGCTGATCTAATGTTGCGTAAGTACTGAAGCGATACCCTCTTGCGAGATCAAATTTCTCCACAGCCTTCATCAAGCCAACACTTCCCTCCTGCATCAGGTCGAGGAAGGAAAGTGATGATTTGTTGAAATTATGTTGTTTGGCAATGCTTGCAACGAGCAATAGGTTTGCCTCAACAATTTTCCGCTTCGCTTTCTGGATGATTTCAACAGCGTCGTGCAAGTCGTCCTGCAGCGTATCAAGACGTTCGCACTCTTCAGCTTGATCGTCTGGTGTCATTGTAACATCCGCCCTAACGTGCTTTTGGTAAACCTTAATTTCCTTTTGAATTTGTTCCAAAAGCGTTGCAACGTGCATTGGACTCCACCAAATTCCGTTCGTTTCCTTCTGTTTGGCACCGCGTCGTCGCCCGGTTTTTGGACGTACTCTCTCTAAAATACAGAGCGGCAGCTGATCCAATAACGCTGTTACCTTCTGCTTTCCCTCTTCAAACTTCTGAAACAGTTTAACCTCTTCTTCAGGAGTAAGCAAGGGAGTACGAGCAATCTCTTGCAGATAAGAAAACGCTTCATCTCGGTTACCATCACCAACATCGCTACGTCGTCGAAAAGAAGAAATCAGACTATCCTCTGTTGTATCTTCCGTCATACTGTCTTCTTCATCATTAACTTCATTTGTTCTATCGGTGGGTACTGACAGGAATTCATCGTTATCTTCAAACTCCAACTCAACCGCTTGATCATCGTCAGTTCCACTATGTGTGAATTTACGTTCTTTACTCATTTCTTGTTCATCTCCATTCTACTAAACTCTGTCGAACTTTAAAAAGGTCAAAAATATACAAAAAATCCATAAATCTCCTACTATTTATTAGTCACATTTATACAATGAACATGATGTATGAAACGTGATATGTTATAATAAGTATCAGAAAAAATTAAGTTAATCGTCGATAATCGTACCAATCTACTACTGTTCAGCCGTGCAACATGAGAAATTTTCTTAGCTCTCCACTCAAGCTGCCGATGCCATGGGCATGAAATCTTAACATAATTCTATTCAACGACCTACATAATTATTTATCGACTCGGAGGTCACTATGAATCAACTTACCAAAACCGATGTTCTCAAACGCCTTCAACGGGGTGAATCATTTATTGGAGAAGACTTGACGGATATTGATCTGTCGGGGGCTTCCACTGATTTAACAGAAGCAAACTTCAACGCCGCAAATCTTTCCAATGCTAACTTTAAAGGCGCAATAATGAAAGGCGTTTTCCTCGTTGGGGCAAATTTAACCAACGCTAACTTTGAAGACGCGGACCTTGGAGGCGCGTTTCTCAGTGGTGCGGTGCTTGCTGGCACAAATTTTCGAGGCGCAAATTTACGCAAGGCTACAATTGGGGCACCAGATTGGGTCGTTTCGGATGCGTTTGGCAGCCTAACCAGCTTTGAAAATGCCGATCTCGAAGATGCAATTTTCGGTGAAACTGTGATGAAAGGCGCCATTCTGTTTGGAGCTAACCTCAAGGGTGCCTATTTATACGAAGTAGATCTTTCAGAAGCTGTATACAAATCTTCAGACCTCGAAGGGGCAGTTACGAAAAAGGCATTTCAAGAATCAATTTGGGATTAAACGCCGAAAATTCTCCCAAAGGGGTATATACTATCACAACTTCCAACACTGATGTCAACCCCTAAATATTAACACAAGATTTATTTGATCAACATTGAGACGTTTTTATACCCGATTCAGTTTACAAATAATTTACAAGAATCTTTAAAGCTGCTGCATCGAGGCGATCTCAATTCAGGCAAAAGACACGGTTTAGCCTCGAAACTGCATCTGACACAACTTCTGATATAGTCCTCCATTTTTTAATAACTCTTGGTGTGTACCGCTTTCAACAATCTTCCCACCATTCAGGACAAGAATCTTATCCGCATGAACAACGGTCGAAAGCCGATGGGCGATAACGAAGGTTGTTCTGCCTTTCATTAAATTTTCAAGAGAGGTTTGAACAAGCACCTCCGATTGACTGTCAAGTGCTGAAGTGGCTTCATCAAGCACAAGGATAGGGGGCCCCTTCAAAATTGCCCGCGCAATTGAGAGGCGTTGCTGCTGACCAGTAGATAACTTGGCTCCAGATTCGCCAATCTGTGTTTTATATCCTTTGGGCATTTGAATAATGAAGTCGTGCGCATTTGCTTGCTTTGCGGCTTGAATTGCCCCCTCTTGTGTCGCTGACGATGCGCCATAGATAATGTTCTCCATTACCGTTCCATCGAATAGGATAGTATCTTGTGGAACAATCGCGATATGGCGTCTGAGGTCTTCTAATGCCACTGCGGAAGTAGGAATCCCGTCAATCAGAATCTCTCCGGAATCTACCTCGTAAAACCGCGACAGCAGATTGAGTAACGTTGTTTTTCCGCTCCCACTCCGACCAACCAACGCGACAACTTCGCCCGGTCTAGCACAAAAACTAATGTGCTGGAGGACCGGCTCATGCTCATATCCGAAGGAGACATCCCGAAATTCTACCTCGCCACGAACCGATGGCAGTTTCAATTGGTTTTCACGCTTGTATGCCTCTTTTTCAAAGTCAAGAACGTAGAAAATTCTTTTAGCAGAAGCCAGACTCTGCTGTAGCACATTGTTGAAGAGTCCAATAGTTCTGATCGGCTTAAACATCAAGCTGACCAGCCCAATGTAACCGATAAACCAACCGGTTGTAAGCTTACCCTGAACAACCTGCCAGCAGCCAAGTCCAAAAACGGTTGCAATCCCGATTGCACTAATAAATTCCACAAGTGGAGGTAACATCACTGTGAGTCGTACACGGCGCATGGCAACGCGGTATTGCCCCTTGTTTGTTTTGACGAAGCGGTTACGTTCTACCTCCTCCGCGGTAAAACTCTTGATAATTTTAAGCCCGAAGAGCGTCTCCTTCAGCTGCGAAGAAATGTCCGCAGTCTGTTGTTGGATTTCCGAGCTAGTGCTGCGGATCCGTTGTCCAAACCGGTTAATCAGATGGGCCAGCAATGGAAAAACGAGCAGCGCAAGTAACGTCATCTGGACACTTCGGAACAGCATGACCGAGATAAAGACAGGGATACAGACAGCTGCACGAATGGTGTTTGCCGTAGATCCCACCGCATATTGCCATGTCCGGACATCATCTGTGACGCGGGCCATCAAATCCCCTGTCCGATGCGCTTTCAGTACTCCCAAAGGTGCGAAAAGAATTCTTTCGTATAACTCGTTTCGCACTCGGGTAATCAGTTGATACCCAACGCGCGCCATCAAGTAATCGTTACAATAAGTAAATCCTCCTTTTACCACGACAAGTGTGAGTATGCCTGCCAGGATCCAACCGATAAGTCTGAAAGCATCGCTCGCGTTTGTAATAGTAATTTCGAGTCCATCAAATGTTCCCTCAAAATGGAAATACTGGATCTGAATGGCTCCATCTTCAAAGCGTCGAGTTTCAATCAGCTTGAGTGCATCAATTGTATCCGCCAAAATATGAATATAGCCGGCTTCACAGAAGGCAATCAGGAGCGCACAAACGACTGCTAATATAATTGAACCGAGGTGCGGCGATAAATACTTTGCGTTTTCCGCAATCGTTATGAGCCGTCTCGACTCCGTCAGAAACGGGCTAGAGTCAAAGTCGCCGTACATCGCGCGCACTTTCAAGCCCGCCGATGCTAACATCTTTTCTAATTCCGTCGGGAAATAGAATCGAATACGATTGACCGATTCCTGAACTGCACCGGTGGAGAGGTCTATCACCGTTCGATGGTCGGAGAGCCGTCCAGATGTTGAATCGTATTCGACCTCCGCAAGTGCTAGCAGCGATTCAGACATCCACCACCAGTTGCGCGTTTGATCCAATTGAAACACTGCATAGGGATTCCAATGCTCCAGCAAAAATTTCCCGCTCGGCTTAAGAGCTGCCGCAACCGCTGTAATAACCCTTTTATTATCGTTATCTTCAAAAAAACCGAAGCTGGTAAAGAGATTAATGACTGCGTCACAGACTGGCTTTAAGGGGATATGGCGTGTATCGCCCTCAACGAGGTATACTTGGCTCTGACTTGAAGATCTATTTTTCTGCGCTTGCGCTAAAAGAAAACGGGAGCTATCTAAGCCGACAACCTTCATGCCGCTGTCCGCCAAGAGTTGTCCGTGCCGTCCCTGACCGCAGCAGAGGTCCAAGACAGTTGCTCCTTGCACAAGATCGAGTGCTTCTGCTGCCGGAGGGAGTTCGGAAAGGAGATAGGTCTGATCCCACATCGTGCGTCACATTCTATACCGTCCAAACTGGACGGTTTTTGTCTTGGCTGCGGTTCCCACCTTGCAGCGTATTTCCAACTGTTTGGTATTGAAATCCACAGCATCGATTATTCCAATTGAAATTGTTGTGCCGGCTGCGTCAAGTAACCCGACCAAACAACCTTCAAAGTATTGGGGAGTTTCAGTGACCAAATTCTTCAAACTTAGATGATTTTTCAACCGTGCTTGGATTAGATTCGGCAGTGCATCTAGCGTGACCAATACCAACGATCGGTGTCCCCATTCTGCATAAAAAACGCGATCATCGACAAAATCGGAAAGCATTTCTTGTTCTTTGGGGTTCGCCTGCCGCCCATTGAAGAATGGGGTTCTTTGCCCACGAATCTGAGCGAAGGGCAGCATCTCCTGCATGCAGTCTGAAAAGTAGCGTGCGAAGCTCGACTCACGGTACTTCCTACGAAAGTCATCACTTTTAGATCTAACGCTCCTATGCAGCGAAAGACGATGCGTCTGTATTGTATCGTTACTCTCAAAAGGGACAACAATCGCCTCCAACTCGCGTGACCGATGAAGGCAAATCAGGTGTGTCGGCTTAACCAACTCGATTTTATGCTGCTTGAGAACAACCGCGGTATCCCCTTCTATATAGCCTGTGGTATCGACCACAATGAAATCTGCCCCGGTTTTCAAGGCAGCATCAACCATCAGACGTGTCCCTGCCACACATTGCAGCAGGTGCCGTTCTGGTGAGGCCCAGCCTACAAAGTAAAGCGCATCAGGTTCGGTGTCAATCTCTTCAAGGCGTTCCATCGAATCGTTTGGCGCAACGACTTTCAACCCAATCGTGGTCGGCGGGCCAATCTGTGATTGCCCCACATCTGCATCAACGAAGCCAACCCTTAGTCCACTCGTCACACCCCGTTCAATGAGAAACCGGCAGAATGTTGATTTGCCGACATCCGTTGCACCAATAACTAGTACAATCTGTTGAGGTTGTACTACCTTGCGAGCAAGGTTTTCCCAATCACGGTTCAGTTGGTAACGATCGGCCATTTACTTTATACGGCTATTGAGTATTAATCTCACAACAACTTTATCAGAATATTCCGTTCTAAAACCGCGTCATTTAGGGCGGGGAGTATGTCAATGGATATGCAGTTCATACCGGAAAGTGACACCGGCATTGTCAAGCAATCTATCTAAATTCTCTTTCCCGGTCGTGCCTAATATCCGCTCAAGCATAGAGGTTTTACGCTTTGTGCGAACCACTTTCGGTTTCCCTTCAATACCACTAAGTTCTCCCGCACGGTCAATCGCATCGGACAGGTTACCAAGTTGATCTACCAGCTTATGTTCCAGCGCTTGCTGACCTGAAAAGATTCGCCCATCTGCGAGTGCAACAATCTCCTCTCGGGTCAAATGTTCCTGCCGCCCTTCAAAGACAGCATCAATGAACTGGTTGTGAACATCATCGAGCGTTGCTTGCAGGAGTTCACGTTCTTCGTCCGTCAAATCACGCACCGGTGAACCTGTATCCTTAAATCTACCGCTCTTAACAACCTGTTGTTCTAACCCAATCTTTTCGTAAAGTCCCTTTATCTTTGTAAACTGCATGATTACCCCGATGCTACCTGTTAAGGTGCCGGGATTTGCAAGAATTTCATCAGCCATAGCGGCGATATAATAACCGCCGGATGCGGCGGTGCTACCCATCGAGGCGACAATCGGTTTTTCCAATTTTTTTAATTCGCTATGGATTTCTTGGACAGGGGCAACACTCCCGCCGGGCGAGTTAATACGCACGACGATTGCCTTAATCGTCTGGTCATCACGATACTGATGGATCTGATCAATGGTTGTTTGTGTGCGCGAAATGACCCCATTGATATCGATGATCGCAACCTTGTCTCCAATTGACCCACTTTGCACCAAGGTCCGAGCAACCAATAAGAAGAACAACACTCCAATAACAACAATCAAAATGATAATCAGTTTTTTTCGACGAGTCATAAGTTATCTGTTGACGTACTCCCACACCCTGAAGGGTGGGAATTCCCATCCGTTCAAGCTGTCGAATTGTGCTATCAACCCGGATTGCGTAAACAGCAACGACTTACGTCCGCTCCTTCATGAGACAACCCCCTGCCCCGCTTTTTGGCTGCCTTGCCCGTCCAAACAAGGTAGAATGTAGCAGTTAGCTGCTGCCCCTTGTGAGGATACTCTATGATTCCAGAGGGATTGATTGAAGTTCACCCCATTGTCTGTGGGACTGGTAGCAAGAGATTTTACCCTGCTTGCTCGTCTCTGTGGACTCAAACTACCACCAACCAATATCTGAAAGTAAAATTGTTTAGACTTGCATTGACTTTTGACTGACTACATCCCCTCCCTAAAGGGAAGGGGTCTTGTCAGCAAGGTTGGAAATTTCGACTTACGCAGTTGAACGCTCAAAGCTAACCCCTTCCGCTAGTCCCGATTCATAGGAACCTACACCTCTATTTCAATGCCCCATCGGCACGATTCGGCAATTTGGCAGGGCCCTGTCAGGTCCCAGAAAAAATTTTACCCTCCCATCGGGGGTTCATCATTGGCGGATATCTCTCTGAATCCCGATGGGGCCTAGCTTCAGGGCGTTTGTAGATTTTTACTACACAAGAGAAGGTGCGTCTATACGGCTGGCTGACCTGCCAAATACGCACTATTTATGAACCGTTTTTCACTGAACTGTCACCATAACCTTGCCAAATGTTAGGGATTTGTCAGGTCCCTGACAGGTCAAAACTCTGAAGTGCGTAAGTCCTATATGTAATTGACCAAACATTATGTTTCATCTGCCGGCATCTCCGCTTCGCTAATTAGCATGACTGGAATCCCATCGCGGATTGGGTAACGCCGCTTGCATTGACCGATGCAAATCAACTGCTGATTTTCCTGATTATACTCAATATCGCCCTTACAAGCCGGGCATGCGAGGATCTCAAGTAATTCGCTACTAATCTCTTGTGCCGGTGAACTCAAGGGAATCCCCCATAATTGTGTGCCCCTTCGTTGGAGTGTTTACCGATTCTTGACCTTCTACTTACCGTGACACTTTTTATATTTTTTACCACTTCCGCAGGGACATGGAGCGTTGCGTCCTACCTTCGGGAGTCCACCAGCCGCCTGACGGGAAGCAAATTCAGCAGTGTCACTCGCTGATTGCTCATCGAGCGTTCCTGCGAGGGGCCCGTGGGTGTTCACGGCTTCTCTACGACGGGGAGCTCGCCGAGGTCGATCGCTCTGCAGAGTTGTGGTTTCAATGCGTGCTTTGAAGATATATTCACTGACCTCCTCTTCAATCCGTCGATGCATCGCTTCAAAGACGCTGAAGGCTTCATTTTTGAAGACAACAATCGGATCTTTACCAGCGTAACCACGCAGATAAATTCCCTCTTCGATGTAATCAATATTATACAGATGATCTTTCCAGTGGTGATCAATGCGGTCAAGCAGAATCAACCGTTCAAGCGTACGCATCAAATCTGAACCCATTTCAGCTTCACGCTGTTCGTAACGCTCGCGCAACGATTTGAGCAGATATTCCCGTAGTTCGGATTGATCCATGTTCAACGGTTGTTGCAAATCTGTTGCATCAATCGTGAAAATATTCGTCAGCCAAGTCTTGAAACCTTCAATGGCACCGTCGTAAACGTTTAGCTGGTCCCCTTCTTTCCTGATAACATATGTGCTTTGATCCTCATCGTCGGAGTCATCGGAGACCAACCACTCGCTGCCCTTTTTAGGGGTCGAAACGGATACATTTTCAGACAGAGCAAGTCCATTGGCTCTAAGTTCCTGCAACGAATCCGCCGAGATCGGTTCGCTACTGTCCAACTGATTTTGGAATTCCGGGTGAACACTAGACAATTTCGCGTCATTGATATGTTCCGGCAGATTTTCCTCAAGGTAATCGTCTAGTACATTTTCGATCATCTCCCAAATAGTCTCTTTGAGGTCGTTCCCTTCCAAAATGCTATCGCGCAAACTGTAGATGCTTTGACGTTGCGAATTCATCACGTCGTCAAACTTAAGCCGATTCTTTCGCATCTCGAAGAAAACCTGCTCAACTCGCTTCTGCGCTTTTTCAATCGCGTTGGTCACCGCTTTGTGTTCGATCGGTATATCTTCTTCCATGCCCAACCGATCCATGATACCAGATAAGCGCTCAGATCCGAACTTCCGCATCAAGTCATCTTCAAGTGAGAGGTAGAAGCGAGACGATCCCGGATCGCCTTGACGCCCAGAGCGCCCACGCAATTGGTTATCAATCCGCCGCGCTTCATGCCGTTCCGTCGCAACGATATGCAATCCGCCTGCCTTTAACACCTGTTCCCGATTTGGGGCGCAAATAGCTTCTGCTTCAGCAAGTGCTTCCTTCCATTCTGCGGAACCTTCGTCAATGGTAGATGGATCTACTTTCTTCTTCAGTAGGATCTCCCTCGCCAGACCCTCCGGATTTCCGCCGAGCAGGATGTCCACACCACGCCCCGCCATATTCGTTGCAATCGTTACGTTGCCGGGGACACCCGCTTGGGCAATGATCGTTGCTTCACGGGCGTGTTCTTTAGCATTCAACACCTGGTGTTTGATATCACGCCGTTTTTTGCGGAGCATCTGACTCAATTTTTCAGAGTTTTCGATTGAAATGGTGCCAACAAGCACAGGGCGTCCCTGCTCATGCTGCTCTATAATATCTTCGAGGACTGCCCGGTATTTTGCATCTTCTGTCTTATAGATAACGTCCGGGTGATCTATACGAATCATCGGCTCGTTCGTAGGGACAACAACGACATCCAAGCCGTAGACATGTGCAAATTCAGCTGCTTCCGTCTCCGCTGTACCGGTCATGCCCGCCAACTTCTCGTACATCCGGAAATAATTTTGATAGGTAATTGACGCACCGGTTTGGTTTTCCTGCTTAATCTGTACACGCTCTTTGGCTTCGAGGGCTTGATGGAGACCTTCGTTAAACCGCCTACCCTCCTGTAGTCGTCCGGTAAACTCATCGACAATGATGACCTCGCCACCCTGCACGACATAGTCCACGTCACGTTTGTAAAGGGTATGTGCAATCAGTGCCTGATTGACGTGATGTACCAAATTCATGCTTTCGTGACCGTAGAGATCTTCTACCCCTAGAAGGCGTTCGATTTCTTCCACACCCTCCTCAGTGAGGGCGACAGTGCCGCGTTTGCTACTTTTTTCGTCACGTTCATAATGTCTTTCACTTTGCAATCGTCGCACCGCAGCGTCTATCTTTTTATACGATAATCAGCGGGGTCCGCGCTTCATCAATCAGGATGCTATCGACTTCATCAACGATGGCGTAATGATGACCACGCTGTACCTTTTCCTCAAGCGTCTGCCCTTTATTGTCCCATAGATAATCGAAGCCGAATTCACTGTGTACACCGTAAGTAATGTCAGATTTATATCCCAGTGCCTTCAAATTATGGGGCAATCCACTGTATGTTAAACCCACACTCAATCCAAGGAAGGTGTAAATCTTTCCCATCCATTCCGCATCACGCTTGGCGAGATAATCATTGACAGTCACAACGTGGACACCCTTACCCGCCAAAGCGTTCAGATAAACGGCGAGCGTCGAGGTTAGCGTCTTTCCCTCGCCTGTTTTCATTTCGGCGATTTTGCCTTGATGAAACACAATCCCGCCCATGAGCTGAACATCATAGTGGCGTTGGCTCAAGGTCCGTACCCCTGCTTCACGCACAGCGGCGAACGCTTCAGGTAAAAGAGAATCGAGGGATTCACCGGCATCCAATCTCTCCCGAAAGTGCGGTGTCTTTGATTGGAGGGCAGCATCGGATAAACGTTGCATCTCCGGTTCCAACTGATTGATTTTATCCACAATCGGTTGGAGCGACTTCATATCCCGGTCCTGTTTACTGCCAAAAACCTTAGTCAAAACTTTTTGAAGCATGAAACATCATCACCCTTTACAGTTTACAAATTTTCAGAATTATCTGATCCTACTTATCGTTTGACGTTGAACACACAATTTAGTTACATTTGACGTACTCCCAAAGCTAAAGCATTGGGATTCTTACCCCGATTCTATCGGGATTTCTTAGACATGAGTCCCATGAACGGCGACCACGAGTCCAAGCGACACAGATGCCAGTTAAACCTGACTCCCGCGGGGGACGCCATTGCCCCGACTACAGGGTTGAATAGCCAACCCTGATACTTTGTCCAGATATTGCTTGCGCCTACAATGTCACGGTGTCCTTCCCAATCACACTCAGAGCACTTGTATGTCCGCCCTGAAGGTTTCTTTCGATGCCCACAGGAAGGACAGGTTTGGGAAGTATACTTCTCAGATTCAGTTTTGACCTTGATTCCTATTTGCTTAGCTTTATACTGAATCTGTGAAGCAATCTCACTGAAGGACCATTGATGCAATTTCTGGTTAGACTTCTTACTATAGTTAATAGATTGACGGATATCCGTCAAGTCTCCTAACACAATAGTTTGCACTTCTTCTTTGTTGGAAGTGGAAACGAATCTTGATGTGATTTTATGACGACAATCTTTGAGCTGCCGTGCAAGTTTGGCGAGCACCCTCTTTTTTGTTGCCTTAAGCTGCTTCCATCGTCTACTCCCTCGTGTGCAACGTGAGAGTTTCTGGTTAATCCGTGCAAGGAATTTGTTTCGGTATTGGACTATAGAGCGGTGAGAACGTCCATTGTAAATTGTGGCATCCTTGCCATCAAAGGAAACGATTGGGTGAATTTCCCCCATGTCTACAGATACCACGTTACCACTATCCTGTTCCTCATCAACACTCACAGCATACGTGGCATGAAACTTGTAGGTCTGTGTGTGCCGGTCATAGACTATCTTAACTGTTGCTGGTACTTGGGCATAATGAGGTTCTACTTCAATAATGATAGGGACACGGTCCTTCCCCATAGACAGGTAGAGCGCATTTCCCTTAGCAGATATACCACTCGCTCGCCATATAAATGTGTGATATTTCCTTGCCTTATATGGGGGACGGGCTTTGGGGTCTTTTTTTGGCGTTGGAAAAAGGACTTGAGCGCGCCATAATAGTCATCAATTATGGCTTGTACACTATGAGCATGACAGGGATACTCCATGAACTTGAGGTATTTCTTAGCACCCCCTTGAGACAGCCAGAAATCCTTGTTGTCCTTGACCTTGTGAATAAGAGATACCGTCTTGGAATAGATGCGCCCCGCCAATTGAGTAATAGTGTCTAATTGCTCAGTTCGTTTACTGGTGTTGATGATATAAGTTCGATAATTATTTGTAGGCATTAGGATTGTCCTTTCATTCGAGCGGTGGAGCCTCTCACTGAAAGACAAGCCAATTACAACATATTTTACAACATTTTGCAATAAAAAAACGGAGTTTGACCCAAGCATAAATACTTGGGATTGCTAAAGTTTTCCTTCACTAAGTTTTTTCAGCACCGAATTGACTTTCGGTTTGAGAAAGCAAGGCATCCATTAAATCGCGAATCTGCCCCAACCGTTTAAGTTGCTCTTCTATCGCTCTTTGTTCATTGGCAAGCCAACTCAGCACTAGACTGATGTGGTAGATATTTTCCGCAGATGGAAATTCAAGTAATTGAGAGAGTTGACGCGTTTCTTCAACTTTCAGTTGATGCGTCTTAACCTCTACTTTTTTCTTTTGTCAGTGATCTTACAATCGAATCCTTTTTCGATGATATGGTGTGCTCTCATGGCTATTTCAGCACCCCATTTTTTCGTGACAGTCTGATCTATCCAGTTTTTATACTGAAATCCAAGGAAGTTCATATAGCAAGGGCGGCTCGCGAGTTAATTTGCTAAGGGGAATCTAGAGAGTCAGTTCCCGCTGCTTGTGAGACTGAAATTGGATTAGACATATCGTCCTCATCCTCAACTTCTAATAAGTTCTCCCCGTCAACCCGTCTTCTCAGTAGCGTATAGATGAGGGTATTACCCGCCGAAGCAATCGAAAAGAGGTAAGCAATAACCAAACCCGCGATAAATAGCAGAGACAACGTCATAAAAATCGCGGCGATATTCAGTGTAATTGGCGAATTGGTGAGTTCGGAGCCAATATCAAATACTTTGAAATGCTCCATGTATGGTAACGCAGCAAGTTTAGCAATTGAGCCACCAAGCCACCGATCCGCTTGCCACATAATATGCTGCATATCCGTAGGGATCAGAAAGTGGGTTGGCAGCATCGCTAATGCAAACCCAGTCAAGCAAAAGATTATCCAAATCGGGAGGCAAATCACCTTCACGCCAAACAGAAGAACTTCGTAGATAAGTACCCGCCACGGTTGATTCCAAATCATCGCGAGGTGCTGATACGCCGTTTCAAAAGCATCCGCCTCCGCGGCAGCAACCACAGAGGGCGCGAAAAACAGACTTATCCCCAAACCAACAAGGAGATAAGCTATTAGCAATCCGAGAAAGAAGGCAAAAGGGGTCAAGACCGATGCAAACATCAGGATAACCCGCCCCACCGTTGGAATCTTGCCCAGCAAACCGACGAAAGTGGGTATTAATGCTAGAATTACCAGAATCACAACTAAACCGACAAGCGTCCCGAAAACCGATTTCCAATGTTTCCGGACGAAGCCCCAAGACGCCTTCATAGAAAAGAAATAGTCGCCCCGCAGTTGCTCTATTGTGATTTTCGAGACCATCGTGCTCGTTAAGAAAAAGAGTACGAACAGGATGAATGTGCCGAGCCACATCGCACCAATTGTAATGGCCTCAAAAGTATAATCGACAAGAGGACAAACGGGCAGGAGTGCGTAGGTATCCCAAAATTGTTTGACCGCACTACCGCCTGCGATGAACAAACTTGCATATACCAATATTTCATATATGAGATAACCGAGGACCAGCCCGAAAAGATGAACTAAAATCTTCTTTACATCGAAACCGTAACGTCCGGCTCGGAAAATATCTCGGAAATCAAAATGCAATTCAGCCATTTTTTCATCCAGTTGTTGGACAATTTCCCAACGAATTATAGCCCGGTATCAGTCAACTGTATATCAAACGTTTAGGTTCTGTTGACATTTAAGAAATTAATTCATCTCTGCTCCGAGAATCTTCGGTGGGTAGGCACAAGCCGCTTTGTTGTAGGGGCAACCCTCGTGGTTGCCCTATTGTAGGTCGATTTTCCAAAATCGACAGTGCGTTGTCGAGATATGAATCTTGACCTACACAAGTGCAGGAGACTGACAATTATCCCGGTGGTTTGGAACTGTGTTGTGGTAAGGGTTTTCGTAGTGAACAACGATCGTTGTTCACTACAACTCTGCAAAATGTCAACACGCCCTAGCGTCCAAAACCTTGATATATGACGCATCAACATATAATACATCAACTACGATCTTCTGTCAACAACAGAAATCTGTGGAATTTTAACTTGACTTTGCTCGGCAATCTCAATACAATGCCATCGGGATATAGGCATTAAAATAACTCAGTTTTTAAGGAGATTCTAAGATGGCAGCCACAAAACTAACCGATATAGAAATCAGCGCTCAACTAGAGGGAATATCGGGTTGGATTTCAGTTCGACTCGTTTGTAGAAGCCTTCGGTTTTATGGCGAGCGTTGCCCTGATTGCAGAATCAATGAATCATCACCCCGAATGGTTTAACGTCTATAATCGCGTGACAGTTGATCTCGCAACACACGACGCCGGAGGAATTAGCGCATTAGATTTTGAATTGGCGAAGAAAATTGATGCACTTTCATAAAATCTAATGCGTAGGGGTTTTGATTATCGACTGGTTTACTACTTTTATCATTCGCATATTGGCCATAATCATCCGATGGCTTCCCAAGGGGTATGCCCTGATGCTGGGGAGCGGTCTGGGCTGCTTTCTCTATCTTGCCCTAAAGAAGCGCCGTCGGATCGCTCTAGAAAATCTGCAAATTGCGTTCGGCAATGAGATGTCCGCTGATGAGCGTGCACAAATTTGTCGCGAAAGTTTTAAACAGATGGGGAAAACCGCAATCGAATTTCTCCGTTTCCCCAAATTAACCTTCGAGAACATCTGGCAGGAAGTGACCGTTGAGGGAAAAGAGCACCTGATAGGTGCATTGAATCAGGGCAAGGGTGCCATTGTGTTTCTGCCCCATTTTGGGAATTGGGAACTTCTCGCCCTTGTCTATGGAGCACTTATCCCGGATCGAGCAAAGGCAATTGCGTTTCCGCTCAAAAACAGACACCTCAACGCGCTTGTCTCTCAATATCGAGAGCGCCTGAGCCTAAAGTTAATCATCCGGAGGCAAGCAGTGAGAGAAACTCTTCGTGCGCTTAAAGGCGGGTATGCTGTCGGATTTTTTGCAGATCAGAATGCAG
>JAGWBT010000035.1 GCA_021295755.1 Candidatus Poribacteria bacterium | reverse complement strand
TTTGTCAGACAGTAGCTCAACAGATCGGCGACCGCGCCGTGCTGAAACATGAGATCTGCGATGCGCTTGTGCCCATATTGATACGCCCAGCAGACAGCGTTACCGGACGCGTAGACCGCCGTGTTTGGATTTGCTCCACTTTCAATTAGTAATTTTACTACATCGTAATGCCCACGATTCGCTGCAAGCCAGAGCGGATGTCCCCACTGTTTTACCTGTTCACCGGCAACATCAATCTCGAACGGCGAATCTGGATCTGCTCCAGCGTCAATTAACAATCGCACAATTTCTGTATGTCCTTGAAAACAGGCAACAACCAACGGGTTATCATAGTCACCCCAGAACGGCTCCTTGCTTTTGCATAGCTGGGTATTATCCTCGCAGGCGTCAATGAACCGCTTTGCGCTTTCAACATCGCCGACACCGCAGGCAACCCAGAGGTCGTACGTCGCACCGCGTGCAAGTAAGGCACCTGCGAGGATGGCGTAGGTTTTGTACATCTCATCTGGCACCTTCCAACTGTGTGCGAGACAGTGGTGGATTGGCCGGCTGCCGTCCGCAGCTCGATGATCAATATCGGCACCCCGGTCTAGCAACTCCCCGCTCTATCGCTTTGAAAAGCACAGTTTTCCCACCTTTATCGGTTGCATTGATAAGCCCCCCGTCTTCGTTGAGCAAAGGATGGATCTGTTCGATATCGCCGTCCGCTGCAGCACGGGTTAAGGCTTCGCCCTTCGGTGTCGTCCCCCGTTGTTCACTGAGCCACGTCTCAATGACCTCAACGACGGCGGTATGCCTACGGTCTGTCGCCATTGTCAGCGCACTGGTGGCTTCTCGGTGAGGATATATTCCCTTGAGTGGGTCTGCGCCTGCTTCTAGTAGTACGCGCACGATTTCGGCATGACCTTCCTCTGCTGCGAGATGGATAGGCTGATGCTCATTATTTGAAGCAATATCTTGGGTTGCCAACTCCGGCTTGATAGCAAGAATTTCCTGAACCTGTTGCAGATTTCCTGCCTGCGCCGCATTGCAGATCCCGACTGCATTGACAAGCGAATCGTCACGTGAGGGAGCGTTTTCATGAAGTGTATCTTTTAACATCATAATCATCCTTTCAGACTGTAAGGTTGCTTTTAGCCTCTTCCTTGAGGCACGGAGGCGATTGTCAACTGTTGTCACCGGCACCTCTAGGAAGTCTGCAATCTGTTTCTGTGAAAAACCGCTGATATAGAAGAGCGTTGTGGCCTGACGCTGGTTCTCCGGCAATGCGTCAACCGCAGCCAACACGAGGGATTTTGTCTCCTGTTCCTCGATCTCATCCGCTGGATCTCTCCTGCTTGAAGGTATCTCGATCATCGTTTCCAGGGGCATAAGTTCGTCGCGCTTCCCGCGTGTCAAACGATTACAGTGTTTGAAGATAATTCGCCGGAACCAGCCCGGAAAAGCAACGGGACCGTAGACCTTTGAAATGATCGGATATGCCTCAATGAACGCCTCTTGTACGGCATCTTCAGCCAGATGGAAATCCCCTAAGATGGAGTAGGCATAGCCCACTGCCATGTCTTGGAACTGTTGAACAATCCTACCGTAGGCGTCCAAATCACCATCTTGTGCGCGCCTGATGAGTGATCCTAGCTTTTCCATATCAACCCCCTTTTTTATTGATAGGTTTCACTATAATAATCCCAATTCACTAAGACAATCCGTGTAAAAAAATCAGGTTTATTTTATCATTTTGTTACTTTTTTGCAAACAGTAGAAAAGCCAAGAAAAAACCTCCAAACAAGGTTGGTTTTCCCGTCGGTTTCCTAGTACAAGAATCTTCCCTTTTTTTGTTGCAGTAAAAAACCGATTCTGATATAATGCCGCTTAATTCAAAGAGGAAAGTAAGATTTTCGTCCGTCCCATCGGGGGCGAGATGTCTAAAAGGAGGCAATACCCTTGTCTAAGAAAGTCATTCATACAACAATCAATGGAGAGGCGCACACACACGAAGTTGAGCCACGGCTGCTTTTGGTTCATTATATCCGAGATGTCGTTGGTTTGACCGGTTCACACGTCGGTTGTGAAACGAGCCTGTGTGGTGCTTGTACGGTTTCAATCAACGGACAAGCAGTTAAATCGTGTACAATGCTGGCAGTTCAGGCGGATGGCGCGGAAATTACAACCATCGAAGGCTTGGCGCAAAATGGAGATCTCCATCCCATCCAAGAGGGTTTCTGGGAACGTCACGGCTTGCAGTGTGGTTTCTGCACACCCGGTATGATTATGGCTGCTCATCAGTTGCTCTCGCGGAATTCCAACCCAACGGAAGACGAGATTCGGCACGGGTTGGAAGGAAATCTCTGCCGCTGCACTGGCTATCAGCATATCGTTGAGGCGGTTCAACACGCTGCGGAGCAGATGCAGGGCTAACAAGCGAGATATAGGACGCAAATAGGAGGACTTATACTATGGCGACAATAGCAGCACCGACTCGGATGATAGGTGCCCCGATTAAGCGGCGCGAAGATCCGCGGCTAATCCAAGGGTTATCCCATTATGTCGACGACATTAAACTGGTGGGCACCCTTCACTGCGCATTTTTGCGCAGCGACTATGCACACGCAGCCATTAACAGCATTGACACATCAGCAGCGAAAGAATTGCCCGGCGTCGTCACGGTGATTACCGCTGAAGACTTAGGGGACGTTGGGGGCATCCCTTGTGGCGCTGAGATTCCAGACCTCAAGGTTCCAGATCACCCCGCGCTCGCAGTAGGGCGTGTCCGGTTCGTTGGGGAGGCAGTCGCTGCGGTTGTAGCAACGGATGCATATATTGCCAGAGATGCGTTGGACCTGATTGAAGTTGATTATGAAGAGCTGCCCGCTGTCACCGATCTTGATAAGGCGATCGAGGCGGATTCACCGTTGATTTACGATGACTTCGGCGACAATATCGGTTTTGAAATGCCGCTAGAGGCAGGGGATGCGGATGCAGCTTTCGCGGAAGCAGATCATGTCGTATCTCAGCGTTTCGTGAATCAGCGTCTAGTTCCAAATGCGATGGAAACGCGCGGTGTATTAGCCGAATACCTACCGGGCGAAGGCACCCTAACCGTCTGGTCATCAACGCAGATCGTGAACGTACCGGAACAGAAAGTTCGCGTCATCGCCCCGGAAGTTGGCGGCGGTTTCGGAAGCAAGTTGAATGTCTACCCCGAAGAGGTCGTTGTCTCATATTTGGCGATACAGTTGCGCAAACCGGTGAAATGGACGGAGAAGCGGACTGAGAACTTCACGACAACAATCCATGGAAGAGATCAAGTCAACTACGTGGATGTCGCGGTCAACAACGATGGGACAATCACTGGGATTCGTGCGAAAATTCTTGCGGACCTTGGGGCATCCTATCAACTGCTCACGCCGCTTATTCCCACGTTGACAAACCTCATGATTGTCGGCTGTTACAAGATTCCGAATGTCGAGATCGAACTGGTCGGCGTCTTAACGAACAAGATGGCGACGGATGCGTATCGCGGTGCGGGGCGCCCCGAAGCGACTTACATCATTGAGCGCATGGTTGATTTAGCGGCGGCAGCGGTAGGGATGGATGCGAAAGATATCCGGTTCAAAAACTTCCCGCAGCCGACTGAATTCCCGCTTGAAATCCCAACTGGAATTATCTACGACAGCGGTAATTACCAAGAAAGCTTCAACAAGGCATTGGGAATTGTCGACTATGATGGCTTGCGAGCGCAGCAGGCACAACTCCGTGAGCAGGGTAGATACATGGGAATTGGTATCTCCACCTATGCAGAGATCTGTGGGATGGGACCTTCCATAGCGATGCCCGCCGGCGGTTGGGAAAGCAGCACCGTTCGGGTCGAACCGACTGGCAAGATTACGGTGTTGACTGGTGTTTCGCCACACGGTCAGGGACAAGAGACCACTTTCGCGCAAATGATTGCCGATGAGTTTGGCGTCGATATTGACGATGTCATAGTCATCCATGGGGACACCGGAAGGCAGCCTTACGGTATCGGCACCTTTGGTAGTCGAGCGACGGCTGTTGGTGGAACCGCGATGGTTATCGCTGCGGGTCAGGTGAAGGAGAAGATGGCAAAGTTCGCAGCGCATCTGATGGAAGCCAACCCCGATGACCTTGTCTTTGGAGAAGGACAGATTTTTGTCGAAGGTTCACCGGATCAATCAATTGATTTCGCGGCGATTGCCTTAGAAGCACACGTCGCCAAGAATCTGCCACCCGACACGACACCTGGACTCGAAGCCACGCATTTCTTTGAACCGTCGAACTTCACCTATCCATTCGGTGCCCACATCGCAGTGGTCGAGGTTGACGCCGATACCGGTGAGATTGATATTCAGCGATATGTATGCGTAGACGATATCGGCAATATCATCAATCCGTTAGTTGTTGCGGGACAGGTACATGGTGGCATTGCACAAGGTTTGGGGCAGGCACTGTACGAAGGCGCAGTCTATGATGAGAGTGGGCAGCTTTTAACCGGCTCATTAATGGACTATGCCGTTCCCAAAGCGACGCAGGTGCCCCACTTTGAAACAGATCATACGGTGACTCCTTCACCTGTCAATCCGATGGGGGTCAAAGGGGTCGGTGAAGCCGGGACGATTGGCTCAACGCCGTGTATGGTCAATGCCGTTGTGGACGCTTTATCACCATTTGGAGTGAAGGATATCGAAATGCCACTGACGCCGAATCGTGTGTGGCAGGCAATCCAAGATGCGAAGGGTTAATATAATTTTCCGTCCCCCCATTTCTCCCCCGCTAGCGGGGGAGAAATGGGGGTGGAAAGTTATGCTCGAATGACGGAAGGAGGAAATAACGAATGATTCCGGGAAGTTTTGAATACTTTGCACCAACAGCACTTGATGAAGCGTTGTCACTCTTGCAGGAACATGGAGACGATGCGAAGGTGCTAGCTGGTGGACATAGCCTGATCCCAACGATGAAATTACGTTTGGCAGAGCCAGCGGTTATCATCGATATTGGACGCATCGGTGGGTTGAAAGGGATCTCTGAGTCTGGTGGAAAATTGGCTATCGGTGCGCTGACAACGCATCATGAATTGGAAAGTTCAGATCTGGTTCAGCAGAAGGTGCCGCTGCTTGCACAGACCGCTGCCGAAATTGGCGATGTGCAGGTGCGCAACAAAGGCACGATCGGCGGCAGTCTTGCACATGCGGATCCAGCTGCTGATTGGCCCGCGACGATTCTCGCGCTTGATGCCGATCTCCAGATCGCCGGTCCCAACGGCGAACGGACTGTCAAAGCAACCGATTTCTTCCAGGGACTGTACGAGACAGACCTCGGAGATGATGAAATTCTTACAGCAATTCATGTGTCGATCCCAGATGCAAACACCACAGGGACATACCTGAAGCTGCACCAAGTCGCATCAGGATTTGCCCTCACCGGTGTGGCTGTCGTCTTAACGAAATCTGGAGATACCTGTCAGAGCGTTTCGGTTGGTATTACCGGTGTTTCGGATGCCCCGTATCGGGCGTCGGGCGTCGAGTCTGCGCTAACAGGATCGGCACTGACCGCCGATAACATCGCTGCCGCTGCTGCGAGAGCGGCTGACGGAATAACTGCGTTGGAGGATATCCACGCAAGTCAGGCGTATCGCCAGAACTTGGCGCAAGTCTACACCCGTCGAGCGATTGAGAGTGCTGCATCCTAGCTAGCACAAATAATGCGTCAAACGTAAAACGTTAAGGACTCGTGCCTTGCGTTTTACGTTTGACATCTTACTACTAAATCATAAAACACTTCAAATAATATATCCCACCTCAAAATCCATTTGTCTTTCCTGAATAAAACCTACCGTACAAGAGTCAAATCAACACCCAACAATATTCACCATCAATACACAGAAGGAGACCCCGGATGATCCATAAGATCCACAAGATAGCCCTTGTCACCGATGATGTCGAAGGGACTGTCAAATTTTATACCGAAACACTTGGATTGGAAGTTATTGAACGATTCCCGGTCGAGGACGATGAAGACTATGTTTTTCTGAAAGCCGGCGACATGATCTTGGAACTGATGCCCAAAAAATCAATGGAAGCAGAAGAAGGCTTTCACCACATCTCCTTCAGGGTTGACAGCGTGGATGCAAGTACCCAAAACCTGAAGGATAAGGGTGCGCCAATCGAGAAAGAACCCTTCGATGCAGGCGCCGGTGGCATTCGTCTGGCATTCTTCAAAGGTCCGAACGATATGCTTTTGCAGCTGTTCGAGCGGGATGTAGCAGAAGGCAAGTGAAATAATGTCGCTATCCATACCGCGCCGACGCTTGGGACGAACAGAGTTGAGTATCCCTGTTGTTCCATTTGGGACGCTGGGGTTCAGCAATCAGTTTGGGTTCGTTTCCGACGAAGATGCGGTTGCCCTTATCAAACACGCTATCAGTCTTGGTGTCAACCACTTTGACGGTGCGCGCTGCTACGGGGATTCAATGCGTAAGCTAGCACTGGCTATGCGGGAAATTCCCCGTGAGGATGTGATTATCACTGGGCGCGTCTGTTGTCATTCTGGGGCGGAATGGGGCGGTTACGGTGAGGGAACGCCGGATTATTCTGCCGAGCGCGCAGTTGCAGATATTGAAGATCAGTTGCAGTCGCTGGACATCGGCTATTTCGATGGAGTGCTCATCCATGACCCCGTTGAAATTGAGCCGACACTTGATAAGGGCGGAACACTGGAGGGCATCCTCCGATGTAAAGCCCGTGGACTGACGAAGTTCGCTGGGTACGGCATGGGACCGCACGATTTCCACCTAAAAGCAATCGCAACCGGCGATGTTGATTTCATCTTAACCTTCAACAACTATAACCTGATCCGTCAGACCATTGCAGAGACAATCCTACCCGCCGCCACTGAATCAGATGTCGGGGTGATGAATGGTTGGTCAATTCTGCGCGGCTTGCTCACAGGAATTAACCTTGACGCGGAAGCAGCCAAGGAACAATGGAAGGATAGCCCCGATCTTGAACCCGCGCGGGCAAGGTGGCGATGGTGCATGGAAAAAGGCATAGATATGCTCCAGTTGGCTATCCAATTCTGTTTACGAGAGGAACGGATTCACGGAAATAACATCGGTTCATTGAACCTTGAACAGTTGGAGGCAAATGTGCGAGCCGCAAGTACCCCTCTGCCTGACAAGATTTGGGCAGAATATGATGCACGTTTTGGAACTAATGTAACCACATAACAGAAACCTTCACGAAGGTCAAACCTAAGATGGAGAAGCTATTATGGCGAAATATCGAGTTGGCGTGATTGGATGTAGAGGCATTGGCGTCAGACATGCCTCTGGTTTGGTAGGGCTGCCCAATGCGGAGTTGGCTGCCGGTTGTGATATATCGGAGCCTACACTCGCAGAGTTCAAAGAGCAGTGGAAGGACCATTGGTCAGACATCGAACTCTACACGGATCACCAAGAAATGTTGGCGCAGGAAAACTTAGACATCGTAACAGTGGCGACCTCTGATCACCGACATGCAGATCTGGTGGTCAATGCCGCTAACGCCGGCGCGAAGGGGATTTTTTGCGAGAAGCCGATGGCAACCAATCTCGCCGATGCTGACCGCATGCTCGAAGCGGTTGAACGCAACGGCACAATCCTGTCTATTGACCACACGCGACGATGGCAACCTCTATGGCGGCATACGAAGGAAGAAATCGTTGGAGCCGGCGAGATTGGGGAGGTAAAGTATATCATCGGCACACTGAACGGGGGTCGTGCCATGCTATTCCGTAACGGCACCCACCTCATCGACGCGATCTGCTACTATGCGGATTCTGACCCAGAGTGGGTTATCGCCGAATTGGAAGCGGGATACGAAAATTACTGGGAATACGGGGGAGATGGTGGACACGAACCCAAGACAGAGCCTGCCGCGAGTGGTTACATCCATTTCGCAAACGGTGTCCGAGGATACTATGCCGGTGGCTCTAAGGATACGCCCGCCCCAAACTTTCGCCTTGAGATTGTCGGCACAGAAGGCTATGTCCTTATTGACAACGAAAAAGCCAGCCTAGAAAAGGACGGCACCTCTCATCCCATAACGCCACCTGAATGGGAGGTCGAGGGAATACCCGCCGGCGTTCAAGAATTGGTGCGTATAGTCGCTGAAGGGGGTGAATCCTCGTCATCGGGCAGAGACGGGCACAGGGTTGTGGAGATTATGATCGGCTTCTTGGAATCCCAACGCCGAGACAACGGGAAGATTACAATACCCGGACCACGCTAGTACTAAAGTATTGCACGAAGTTAAGAGATATATTAGGAGGAATAATGGCAGAACTGGAAACTCGACGGATGGGGCGCACTGAGATGCGACCAAAGTCACTCGGCTTGGGTGCTGCATGGTTGGCGCAGGGATCCGAAGCTGAATCGTGCGATTGAGTTAGGCATTGACTATGTGGATACCTACCCACGCCATGCAGAAGGACGCTGGGGCAAAGCACTTGCTGGTGGTCTGCGGGAGAAAATCTATCTGCAAGCCAAGGTCAGTCCTCCGGGTCCAGATAAAGACTACTCCGGCGAGACCACACGTCGGAGCGTGGAGAACAGTCTCGAGGAACTCAGGACCGATTACTTAGATTCAGTCCTTATCCACGATCCGATCACAATCGAAGATCCATTGGGACCAGGTCGTGCGCTAGACGAGTTGCTTAAAATGAAAGAGGAGGGAGTTATCCGACATATCGGCCTCGGGGTCCGCTCACACGAGTTTCATCGGGTCGCAATTGAAACGGGCCACATTGAAGTCGTCCTCACATTTCTTGACTACAATCTGCTCGACCAATCAGTTGCTCAGACAACGCTGCCGTTAGCCCGTGAATATGATGTAGGCATTATCCTGGCAAGTCCTCTGGGTATGGGATCGCTAACTGGCGAGGAGCCGGACGTGGAAACTGAGCAACGTCGCCACCCCGGTTCCATGCCGAGGGCGCACATGATGTGGCAGTGGTGCCAAGAGCGCGGCGCAAACATCCGCCATCTCGCTATGCAATTTTGCTTGGCTGCACCGGTAGACGGTATTGTGATGGTGGGTCCCGCTAATAAAGTGCAGGTTGAGGAAGCATACGAAGCGGCAACCGCAGACGTTCCTATCGAAATTTGGCGTGACTTTGAGGCAGAATTCGGTGTCCGTCCTGCGAATGTAGGGTTCAACGATCGTTGAACCTTACAACCCAATGAACGGCATTCGATTACATCGAAACGATCTTCCGCATCCGTTCAGCGAGGTCAACCTGCGCGGCATGGTCGCCGCCAACTTCGTGAATGACAGGACCGTCGTATCCGATCGCCCGGAGTTCATGAACCACGGTGTGCCAATCGGTATCGCCGTCGAGCAGATTGACGAACTGATGGGCTTGTCGGTCAAAATCCTTAAAATGAACGCGCCGAATCCGACTCCCCAATTCACGGATCCAATGTTCAGGATAGCCGTAAGCCATCATATTGGCGGTATCAAGGTAAACCCCCACCCATTCGCTCCCAACCTCATCGACAAAGTCGCGCATCTCTTTCGGACTCAGTAGGAATTTGTTCCACACATTTTCCAACCCAACTGCAGCTTTGTTTTGTGCGGCGATTGGAGCAACCTCGTTCAGAATACCGACTAAGTTATCCCAAACTGATTGATAGGTATCGGAAACGGTGAGCTGTCCGGGGTGCAAGAGGATTCCGCTCACACCGAGTATGCCTGCGATTTCGAGGTTACGGACGAGGGATTTGACACCGCTCTCTCGTTCCTCTGCGTCTGGACTGAGCAGATTCCCACGGTCTGCGTAGCTAGCGATGACGCTGCCGATTTCGATGCCTGCCTCTTTACATCTCTCACCAACGCTCTCAATTTCTGACCTACTCATGTCTGCATTCAGATCTTTTCCGTCCCGGAACGTCAATTCTACTGCTTCATAACCCGCATCTTGACAGAGATTAAGGGTGTCGTCTAATGACATTGGTCCAAGAATAATTTGTGTTACACCGATTTTCATGTTTTTCTCCTGTATGTAGTAGAGAACAACGATCGTTGTTCCTCACGGCTCAGTAATGATCTGGCCCCCAGAAAATGACTTCCCGCTGTGGAAACAGAGTTGATAATAGAGCTGCGATTTCCGGCTCCACTGCAATCCCCTGTTGCTGCAAAGTTGGCTCTAGTTGCGTCCAACCTGATTCACCAAGCAGCATACGCCAAAAGAGGTGCCCCGGCAACGCCAGACGAACTACCTTCTCATCTGAATCAAAGGTTTGGAGCGTTCCATCATCGAGTAAACGTAGCCCCGCTTCCTGGTCATTCACGGCAAAGCGGATCGAGACAGGGCCGGATGTTTGATTCACTGCATCGAGCCGGACTTGTAGCTCAGGTAGAAGTCGCTGGAACAAAGAAAGGAGATTCACAGGATATAACATCATGGCCGCGTTGCCAGTCAAGAAGGTATCCCCCGCTGTCCCCTCAACAAGTAGATCAACCATCGGGTGTCGATGCGGAATATCACCGTGGAGTTCCTCCACGTCTTTTCGCTCACAGATCTCGAGGAGATGGTTCACCAACGCTGTTAAGGCTTCCGGCTGCGTACGATCATAGGCAACTTCAAGGATGTTTACACTTTTTTCACCAACTTGAAAGTTGAGGTAACCCCCGAGCTTGTTCTCACTCCGAGCGACTACCGTCGGCAAAATTTCCCGTAGCCGTGCGGGGCCGCTTTCCCAATAAGACCTTACGCGCACAAGCGATCCGCTTTGTTGGGCGTTATGCTGATCGTAAAGTGCAATGCAGTCCTTCAGATCTCGGTCTTCGTCGAAAGGCACAACACCCCAGTCTGTTTCTCCTAGTCCAACGCTCACCCTCCGGGTTACTCGAAAGCCTGCCAACGGCACACTCGCCCACCCCAACTTCCGATAAAATGCGCATGGAATGGCCGAAAAGAGTACTCCCACGTCATAACCAACCGTCCGCATGTAGGCAATCGTATCCTTCATTAACGCTGTAGCATAACCTATACCTTGATGTTCAGGGTGTGTGCCCACGCCTCCAATCCCTCCCATCGGCACGGCGATAGAACCAATTCGCATTTCGCGTTTCCAGACACGAAGGGTCGATACAATTTCCCCGTTCACCACCACGACGCGAGATTGGTCGTATCGGTAGCTTGGATCAGTGCGAACATATTGCGAGTACCGTTCATGCCCATCCGGTCGAAAAACCCGGCATTGCAAGTCAATCATTTCTGCTAACTCTGATTCACGGATGCCACGAATTTCCATGGATTCCTCCAACTATTTAACAAGGCTGAAGATACCTAGCACCATCGCGCAATCGTCTTGGCTCAATCAGCCTGGAATGTTGCGTTCTAGTCCGGGTGTTTGACGCTTAATCAGGGCAGTCACAATGGAGATCGCAATGACAATCCCGAAAGCCCAAAACAGGATTTTGATTGTCCCGGTTGCTTCATCGCCTAGGTAAGAATACAGAATCGTTGCGGGTAGTTGCCCAATTCCGGTAGCGATCCAGAATCCGAGAAACCTCATACCGGTCAACCCTGACCCATAGCTAATTATGTCAAATGAGATAATAGGGACTAGGCGCGCAATAAGCACGGCATGTTTGCCGTAGCGGTCAAAAAACCGATCAGAAGCGGCAAGGGCGGATTCGCTGGTTAGCTTGACAACGGCAGGACGCCCAAAGTATCGAGCAATAAAAAAACAGAGGGCAGCACCTAACATCGCACTGCTCCACGACAATGCAGCTCCCCACCATACGCCGAACAGCAGCCCGTTCGCGAAGGTAATCAGAAAAGCGGGCAACGGTGCGGCAACACTCTGGAGTATCATGAGGAGCGCAGAAACTACCGGAGCAAGGGGACCGTAAGCGGCGATGTATTCCCGCATCGCCTGTGGGTCTTTGAAAAGCTCAAAAATGCTCAAGAGCCAATCACGAAAGGGAGGGACCGCAAAAAACAGAAGGAGGAAGCTAGCTGCAGCGAGGAGTAATATTTTGCCTTTCATGGTGTTCAGCAGATTCACAATTCCTCGTGCTCTTTCTCATCGCTGTAGGGTTCCGCCGCCCTGATAAGATCGGGATTCAAAGCAACCGGCAAAGGGATTACATCCTCTGTGCTGACAGATATGGAAAGCGTATCGCCGACCTTTTTACCGTGCGTTCTTGGGTTGTGCAACACCGCTTTCGCTGTCAATTCATCGGCGAGTGCTAGGTGATATTCTTCGATACGTCCCAGATAGGTTGCGTTGAGCACCTTCGCACTCAGTCGGTTTGATGCCCCTTCAGCCATTGCTTCATCGAAATAGATTGACTCTGGACGGATACAGCAAGTCACCGCTTCACCGTTTGTGAAATCGTGATAGATTGTCGTTGAGCGCAACATACCGATTTCCGTTTCAATCTCGGCAGTTCCATTAGATAGGGATTGAATCTTACCGCTGATAAAGTTGGTCTCGCCGATAAAACTAGCTACAAATGGATTGGTCGGATACCGATAAATTTCGCGGGGAGTGCCCACTTGGATAATTGAACCTTCCCTCATGATTGCCATCCGGTCGGCGAGGTGAATTGCCTCTTGTTGGTCGTGCGTGACATAAACGGCGGTCGCACCGGCTTGTGAGTGAATCCGCTTAAGCTTCGCGTCAAGATTGCTTAACGGTTCATCAAGAAGCAGCACATCTGGTTCTACAACTAGGGCGCGTGCCAACGCTATCCGCTGTTGCTGTCCGCCGGAGAGTTTGTTGACAGGGCGATCGGCATACTCTGGCATTTGTACCACTTCCAAGACTTCGTGGACTTTCTCTTTTCGGATCTCCTTATCAATCTTGCGAAGTGACAACCCGTATTCCACATTCTCAAAGACGGTCATGTGGGGCCAAAGCGCGTAATTCTGGAATACCATGCCAGTATTCCGCTTATGCGGTGGCACTCTGCTCATCTCCCGATCACCAAACATCAATGTCCCGCTATCCGGCTCGTAGAACCCCGCGAGAATGCGCAGACAGGTAGTTTTTCCACAGCCCGAGGGACCGAGCAAAAAAAACAGTTCACCCTCCCGAATTTCAAGGCTGACATCATTCACTGCGATTGTGGTATCAAAGGCTTTTACGATATGGTCTAAACGAACTTCCACGGACAATGGTCAATTTCCTCCTCTTTGTTGATGCCACAAACTAACGATTTCCTCAATGCCCACCATCAAACTCTGAACGAATCAAGCTTCCAATTCGGGTAAACCGAATGCCATTAACAATCTTCCAAACCTCCCAGGGTCTTTTCTGATTGAACAGATCATATGACCAAAAGACCATGAAGGCTTGTCCCTTAATATCGTTCACGGATACAGGTCCCCACGTACGGCTGTCACTACTCTGATCCCGATTATCTCCCATTGCAAAAACATACCCTGCTGGAACTTTGAAAGGTCTGCCATCTGGAAATGTCGTGTGGAACTGATTGGGTGAGAGTTTATAAGGCGCAAAAGCTTTGTCACTGGGCAAATGATAAGGCTTACGGAAGGGTGGAAAATCGTACTGATGATCAATGGCGTGGGATACATGCTTTGTATAGCCACTATCTTCGATTGCTACTCCGTTGACGTAGAGCGTGTCCCCTTTTGTCTCAATCGTGTCTCCTCCAACGGCAACAATGCGTTTGATGAAGTGCTTGGTTCGTTCATGAGGGGGAACGAATATAAATACATCTCCCCTCGCCGGTTTGTGGAAGTCAAAGAGTTTAATTTTTGTCCCCGGAATATTGATGCCGTAGATAAATTTGCAGACGAGGATGCGATCACCAACAAGCAAGGTATCTTCCATGGAACCGGACGGAATTTCGAAAGCTTCAACAACAAAGGGACGAATAAATCCAAAGACGAGCACGAAAGCAACCACGATAACTTGAAGGTATTCCCATACTACAGTTCGTTGGAATCTCTGCCAACGAGAAGGTGGTTTTCCGTGTGTATCTACTGACGTTTTGTTCATAAGTATGTTATCCATGCTCATCTTCCTCTCCCCTGTTCAAGATGTTTGATGATGCCATAAACTAACAGTTTTCTCAATGTCCACCATCAAACTCTGACTCAATCAAACTCCCAATACGGGTAAATCGAATACCATTGATAATCTTCCAAACTTCCCAAGGTCTTTTCTGATTGAATGCGTCGTAAGACCAATAGACCATGAAGGCTTGCCCCTTAATATCGTTCACGGATACAGGCCCCCAAGTACGGCTGTCACTACTCTGATCCCGATTATCTCCCATTGCAAAAACATACCCTGCTGGAACTTCAAAGGGTCTGCCTTCAGGAAATGTCATGTGGAACTGATTGGGTGAGAGTTTATAAGGCGCAAAAGCTTTGTCATTGGGCAAATGGTACGGCTTACGAAAGGGTGGAAAATCGTACCGATGACCGATGGCGTGGGACACATGCTTCGCATAGGTACTATCTTCGATTGCTACGCCATTGACGTAGAGTGTGTCCCCTTTCGTCTCGATTGTGTCGCCTCCAACTGCCACAATGCGTTTGATAAAATTCTTGGTTCGCTCGTGCGGGGGAACGAATACAAATACATCTCCCCTCGCCGGTTTGTGGAAGTCAAAGAGTTTAATTTTTGTTCCTGGTATATTGATGCCGTAGATAAATTTGCAGACAAGAATGCGATCACCAACAAGCAAAGTTTCTTCCATGGAACCGGACGGAATTTTGAATGCCTCAACGACAAAGGGACGAATAAATCCAAAGACGAGCACGAAAGCAACCACAATAACCTGAAGATATTCCCATACCACAGTTTGCTGGAATCTCTGCCAGCGTGAACGTGTTTCTTCCTGCGTGTCTGCCGACGTTTCATTCATAGGTGCGTTACCTCCAATGTAAAATACATATTTTAGTCATCAATCGATAGAATTGCCATAAACGCTTCCTGTGGGACCTCGACGCTCCCAATCTGTTTCATCCGTTTTTTGCCCTCCTTCTGCTTTTCGAGCAGCTTCCGCTTGCGGGTAACGTCACCGCCGTAAAGCCTTGCCGTTACGTTCTTCCGTAAAGCACGGATGGTTTCACGGGCGATCACTTTATGTCCGATTGCTGCTTGGATGGGCACGGTAAACATCTGCTGTGGAATTACTTCCCCTAACTTTTCTACCAACGCCTTTCCCCGACCGTAAGCCATGTCACGGTGAACAATTGTCGAGAGGGCATCAACCGGCTTTTCGTTGAGCAAAATATCTAGCTTCACGAGATCGCCGGGTTTGTATTCCCCAACTTCGTATTCAAGCGAACCGTAGCCGCGCGTCAATGATTTGAGTTTGTCGTAGAAATCAAGGAGAATTTCGCCCAAGGGCAGATCATAACTGATTTGCACGCGGGTTGCGTCCAACTGATCCATGCGTATAAAGACACCTCGTCGCTTTTGACATAAATCCATCACATTTCCGATGTAGTCTCGCGGCACAATAATGTCAGCGGTGATGTGAGGCTCCGCGATCAAATCGATCTGATCAACGGGCGGTAGCTTCGCGGGATTATCAACTTCAACGCATTCACCATCTCGTTGGATGACACGGTACTTAACGCTCGGTGAGGTACGAACAAGGGAGAGGTCAAATTCGCGTTCCAGCCGTTCTTGGATAATCTCCATGTGCAGCAACCCTAGGAAACCACACCGAAATCCGAACCCAAGCGCCACAGAAATTTCAGGCTCAAACCTGAAAGAATCATCGTTGAGCTTGAGTCTTTCGAGCGCTTCTCTCAGCGCTCCAACCTCGCTGGTGTCCGCTGGATACAGCCCGCAGAACACAAGTGGTTTCATTTCTCGGTAGCCGGGCAGCGGCTCTGAAGTCGGTCTTGCATGGTCGGTAATGGTTTCACCAATTTTGGCGTCCGCTATCTCTCGAACCCCGGCAATAACGTAGCCAACTGAGCCTGTTGATAGCACATCAGCCGGTTTCATGTGCGGCAGGAACACCCCAACCTCCTCGACCTCGTAAGCGTTTTTGGCTGCCATCAAGCGGATCTTGTCGCCCACCTTCACGGTTCCATCGAAAACACGCACATACATGACAACGCCCCGATAGCTGTTGTATACCGAGTCAATGACCAATGCCTTCAGCGCCGCATCGGTATCTCCTTTTGGCGGGGGTATCCGATTGACAATTGCGTCCAATATCTCCTGTGTGCCGATATTTTCCTTTGCGCTCACCAAAATCGCTTCGTCTGCGGGGATGCCAACAACTTCTTCGATTTGTCGTTTGACCTCATCGGGACGCGCTGTCGGGAGATCGATTTTGTTGATAACGGGAATAATCTCAAGGTCGTGGTCAATCGCGAGGTACGCGTTTGCTAGGGTCTGTGCTTCTACGCCTTGTGCGGCATCGACGATTAAAATAGCACCCTCACACGCTGCGAGACTCCGCGATACTTCGTAGGTGAAATCAACATGCCCAGGCGTATCAATAAGGTTCAGTTCATAGACCTCCCCAGCCGTAGCGCGATAATTGAGCTTCACAACGGTTGCTTTAATGGTAATGCCACGTTCGCGTTCAAGGTCCATTAGGTCCAAAACTTGTTCGCGCATCTCACGCGGGGTCAGCGTGTCGGTATACTCCAGAAGGCGATCACTGAGTGTACTTTTGCCGTGGTCTATATGTCCTAAAATGCAGTAGTTTCGTATCTTTTGTTGGTTATCCATTGACTATCGAAAATTGTCATCCTTATGTTAAAAAACACGCAAGTTGCCAGACAACCTGTAGGTCGAGTTTTCATGCCCGATACCTATCAGAAATAACAAATTTACAACACACATGTCGCCCCTCTGGGGCTTAGGGGAATTGGTTTACCGAGATGCTATACACATATCGCCCCTCTGGGGCTTTGTAGATCGGGCAAGTCCGAGAAGATCCCGCGACCGGGGATGCCCGACCTACAGGTATAAAGGTTAATTTTATCGCGTCGCACATCACTAGCAACTTGGGTTGAAAAATATGATCTCTGTCTTTGACGATTACATGCGTGATCTCGTTGAATTCATCACTCACTCTTATGTCAATAGTGAGATCCGGCATAAAATATGAACGTCAAATTGGCAGCTCACGCTCCACGTATCACGTTTCACTGATCGATTTCTTGCAGTATTCTCCTCGCTGCCTCGCGTGGGTTGTCCGACGCAGTGATAGGTCTTCCAACAACGATGTAATCCGCTCCGGCATCAATCGCTTCGGCGGGTGCCATGACCCGCTGCTGATCATTTGAATCCGCCCACGCCGGACGGACGCCCGGTGTAACGATTACGAAGTCGTCCCCGCACACCTTCCGAATCAATCCAATCTCTAATGGCGAAGCAACCACGCCATCCAAACCCGCCTTTTGGGATAGTTCGGCGAGGTAAGCCACCTGATCTGCTAACCTACGTGGTGTTCCAAAATCGCGCTGGAAGTTCGCCTCATCAACGCTCGTGAGGATGGTTACCCCCAAGAGCGTTGGTTGAGGAATTCCAAGTTCGGACGCCTGTTTCTCGGCACTTTCGGCTGCGGCACGCATCATCTCGAATCCACCCGAAGTGTGCATGTTGATCATATGTGCACCAATTTTTGTGCCAGATGCCACGGCACCGGCGACGGTGTTGGGAATGTCGTGGAACTTGAGATCTAGAAAGATATTTTTCTTCGCTTTCTGCAGCAGCCTAACGGAATTGGGACCGACAGAAGTGAAGAACTGTTTACCAATCTTGAACCACTTGACATCGTCGGACAGTGTGGTGACTAGTTCGTTTGCTGCTGCCAAGTCTTCTACATCTAAAGCAACGATGAGTTGATTTTGGGACATATTTAATCCTTGTAAACCGACACCGGGTTCAATGGTGGTCTACACGTGCCTCAATGGGTATGGTACGGAATTCACGGATAAGCGCGGCGAGTTCTGTAGCGGCAGCGTTGAAAAATCGTTCACCCTTCTCCACTGTACCAAGAGTCGCGTCGCCAATAACGCCTGTCTCCGAGATGCGGGACCACTGATCCATCATCCGTAGCGGCGCGCTGCCCTTGCCGCGTACTGTGCCACGCCAATAGTAGCGGGACACTGGAACCTTCACTTCGTGGGTGGCTTTGTCCATCTGTACCACTTCATCATTGAGATAACGGTAGACAGATGTCTCAATTTCGTCTGCGTGGGACAGCACATCTGACTCAACGATTTCATCGACCGAAACGCCAGCACCGGCGTTGAGCATGCCACAATGTGCATTGGTCTCAATCACTGTTCGGCGCGCTGCCAATTCCAAGATAGGAACGTTGGAGCCGTGACCGTTGACGATAAGGATCTTGCGAAAGCCGTGGTGGGCAACACTCTTGGTAATATCGACCACGAAGTTGAGCAAATGGTCATCACGGATGGTAATAGTGCCGGGAAAATCCATGTGGTGGTCTTCAAAGCCGTAAGCGAGTTCGGGCAGAAGCAGCACTTCGTCGGGGATCTGCTGGGCAGCCGCATCGCAGATGCTGCTGACCACGAAGGTATCCACGTCCAAGGGAAGGTGATGACCATGGTCCTCGGTGGAACCTACGGGCAGGACGACGACAGGTTGTTTTTCGACCAAATCCCTGATTTCGGGCCAAGTGTAGTGGTCGTAGCGGTAGGGAAGTCTGGGGCCTATCATTAAAAAACTCCTTTAGGTGTGGAAATCCTGAAAACGAGAAGACATCCACGAATCTACGCTAATCCACGCTAATCTAAAACAGATTGGCGGAGGCATCGTCCTGTTTTCCACTTTCTGCTTTTACACATTTTACGTTTCACGTTTCATTTTTCTGTAACTATGGTAAATTATGCACAGCCAACCCCCTAAATCCCCCTTATCAGGGGGACTTTGGAAACTGCGCGTAGGTTAGAGTTATTGGTAAATATTCACTTATTTCTCTGATTCACTATACTTACTGATCTCAACAAGCCATGCGATGTGGTTTAAGTCATGAAACATAACATCGCTCTCAGCAATCCCACACGCTTTAAGGTTCGACAAGAGGCTTTCTTCGGTCCATCTGGCAGACCAGAAATTTTCTGCGGTCGCCACAAATCGTCTTCCTTTGGGTGTTACTATGTGCTGATCGGTATGCTCGTAAAAATCGATTTGGGCTTCCTCTGCTTCGGGCACATCTTTGTAGATCGTTAAGAACATCAACCCGCCCGGTTTCAGTGCCCGATAAAACTTCGAGAATATAGCGACAAAACTCGGATTCTCATTGAGATACGCGTCCGTATAAAGACTCAGATCTGTTGATGGTTCTCGAAAATTGCCGGGGGTAAAGTATAAACAGAAGATGAGGTCATAGAAATCGTCAGGCAGCTTGACTTGAGTGGCATCACCAAGAAACAACTCGGTGTTGGTTAACTCATCCTTACGCCATCTCTCCCGGGCAATTTTTGCAATATGAGTCGATATCTCAAAGCCGTGATAAAGCCGACACGCGGGAGCAAAGATTGAGCCATGGTAGCCAGTACCACAGCCGACATCCGCAATGGCGTAGGGCTGTCCCCGGAATCTTTCAATCAGTATCTCATCTTGCCGCTCCCGTGCTTCCTTTATCGGCGCTGGGCAGTATGATGATTCCAAGGACTTGAGCACGGCCCTGGCTTCAGATTCACGTAAACTGTTACTCATCTCATACTTCCTAAAAGACAGCTTGCTCACACGGTCCTGGTTGCTAATCATCCTTTTCTCAAAATCAGCAAAAATTCGGACTTCATTCCATCAGGATTTTTATTTTTTCTAGTTCCAAATAGCTGTCGATTCTTTATCCGATCTTCATACAGATTCTCAAAGAAATACCCAGTGTCCGTAAAATACTCCATCAGTATTCGCCATATTTCAACCTTTATTCCATCAATCAACGGATTTCCGATGAAAATGCAGGCGGTTCCGTTGGCTTTTAACTGATTCATTGCATTCTCAAGGGCATTGATAGTATGGCAAAAATATGAATCTAATAACTTTGTGAGGTCAGCCCGTGTGAGTTCAGACCTTATTTTCTCCAGTGTTGGGGTTTGAATCAGCCTGTCCGCTTTACGATACGGTATTTCAAGTCTGGACAAACTCCTTATTTCTTCATCGTCATAGCCGAGCCAAAACAGTTCCATTTTGACGGTTCGCATATATTCTTGGGCTTGTAGATAAGGCGGAGATGTGATTAGGGCGTTAAATTCCCGCTGAAACGAAAAATAGGAGGAATCCACCCCGCCCGTGAACTCGACACAGTTATTGTGATGGCTAGTAAAGGTTGCAAAATCATTCATACTTCGTATAGTTTCTAATGAATGACTTCTAATCATCCTTTTTAATTTTTCTTCCCAGTCCGTCTGCAGCAGTTCTTCGACATATTTTCGCTTACTTTTAGACCTGAACAGTTTGGGGGTTCTATGTTCCGCATAGGAGAAGTGCTTGCTTGCCTTCAACAGAGCCGATTCTATGATTGCGGTGTATGTACTGCGTTCACTGTTTTTGATAAATCCCCAATACCTACTAAGAACCTCTAACATTTCAGGCGGATACCAGTAAGCTACATTTGACCACGCTGGAGTGAACCCACTGTCACTTTTTGCTAAACCATCTAGCATCCGACTTAGACAATCTTCACGCAATTGCCCTCTTTCAGTGGGCACCTTGAGTGGGATCATATAATTCAAAAGCGGATTTAGGTCTAGCAGAAACGCATTCCGTCTGCATAGGTAAGCCTCAACACCGACAGTCCCTGAACCCGCAAACGGATCAATAACCCAATCACCTTCCTTTGTCACGGCCTCCAGTGCGTATCTTACAACATGGGGTATAAATTTAGCGGGATAATAAAAAATCGAGTGTGTCAGATAGCCTGTATCTTTGATTTCAGGGACTAGCTCCCGAAATGAAATCAATTGAACTCGCTCATCGGTTTCATCATCTTTAGCAGCAGCTATCACATCGTTCGCAGCACAGGGAGCCGGTTGTGTAGTCATATCCTTATCTTTCATGACGCCTTATTGGGATTTTGTTACCTTCGCTACAACAACCGTTATGTCATCTTCCGGCTCGGTATTGTCAATGAACCCGCGAACATCATCTATCATTTGATTGATGCCTTCCATCGATGAGAGGCCACCTTGTGCAACGCGGTGGATACTCCTTTCGAGTCGGTTGTAGCCGTATATCCTCCCACTGGGGTTGGCTGCTTCAGGGAGTCCATCAGTGTAAAGAATGAGTAGATCTCCTTCGTGTAGATGGACCGTTTCATCTGAATAATCGGATTTCTGGGACACACCGAGTGGATAGCTTTCGGCAGTTAACTCTTCGACAGCATCTTTGTGTGTACAGTAGTGATAAATTTCGGGATGTCCTGCTTTTGACCATTGCATCTGCTTTTCATCCAGATCAATGATAGCAATACAACAGGTAATAAAAGGTGTGCGCTTAGGTTGTTGACAGAGCGACTGATTGAGCGCGGTGAGCATCGCACCGGGTGTCCCCTCTTTGACAGCGAAATCAAGCATCCCGGAGAACATTACGGCAGGGATTGCTGCAGACATGTCGTGTCCCGCCACATCGGCGATGACGATCGCAAGTTTTCTCTGATCGTCGTCCATCCACAGATGATTGTAATAATCCCCACCGACACGGTTCGCTGCGAGACAACGCCCTGCCAAATCGAGTTCACTAATATCAAGTGGTTCGGGTAACAACCCCATCTGCATACTCTGAGCGGTTTGAATTTCTTGTGCCATGAGTTCCTTACCGAGCATTTCAGAGACCACACGATTCCCCACAGCTAGCGCAACGAGAAGTATGATAACAGTAGCAACTGCAGAGACCCCTATAAGCCACCGTGCCTGCTGCCGCAAGGGCGCATGGGCCACGTCGAGGGGGCTGTATGTCAATACGGTCCACGCCTCGCCGCGGGACCACCCCATAAGCACTTTCCCGTCCTCTGTTTCTCCGATAGCAAACCCATTCTTGGCCGCCCGGTTCTTCCAAATCTCCTTGTTGTCAGGGAGCACGACGCGAGATGTTTTTTCTAGCATCTCGGCTTGATCTGTCATAGTCGCTGCAACGATGTAGCCGTATCGATTCAGTAGTTCATAGTGCCGCGTAGTCCCATATCCGCCACCTCCGATGAGATTCCGGATATTCTCTACACTGTAGACCACCTTTAAGATGCCCACAGTTTCATCGTCATCTGCCTTGATGCTCATGTTGATATCAACAGAGTAAACGCCAGCACTGTCATCAAAGGCTATTTCCCCGATATGTTCGCCTTTCTCTTTTGCTGCTGCCCACCACTTTTCACCGAACGGCGGATCGTCTGCTGGGCCTTGATCGAAATCACTTGTTTTGTCTGTAGCAGCGATAACATATCCACGCAAGTCTGTCAGAAAGATTTCCTTGAATTGAGTTTGGTTTGTCCGCTGGAGATTCTTGAGAAAGTGTGCCCCAGGGGTTGAAGTCGATCCATCGAGGTTCCATTGCTCAAATAACTCATCGTAACTCTTTTTCTGACCTTCCATAGCTGTGTTCGCCAGAACCTTTCGATTCTCAAAACTAGTCCAGTTCTCGACCAGAAGACGGATGTTCTCCATCTCGCGATCAATTTTATCCATTGCCTTAATCGCGAAATCTCGCTCTACCTTGCCAATGGCTTCGTTCAATGTTTTTTCACTTGAATAGAAAGCGAGGATTGAGGCGGAAAACAGCGGAGATAAACCGATGAAAAGGAACATAATAACGATCTGGCTTTTTAAGGTTCTGCCTTCATTACGCATCAGCATGAGATACTCCGAGAGGTAGCTATTTGAGGGTTTCAGCTTTTCTAGCTACAAACAGAACCCCGCAATCATTCAAAAAGACTGCACTTTTTATTTTTCCTTTTGACACCTAAGACACCGTGGCGTAAAATATAACAACGTCAGTTACCCCGCCCTGAAGAGACGTTGCTTGTTTGAAGCGTCCGCCCAACGGGTCTTACAAAGTTTCGCGCTTCTGTCCCAACAGCGGGGGTTTCGGGGGTGTTTGTGAGTTTCTTTTCTGATTCACGAAAGTATTGAGGGTTATGGACTCTTTCACCATCAGAGGTTGTTAAAAACGATTCAATGCCAACGCCAACGCCAATAGTTGTTTTGACTTCAACTTCTAACACATCAGGGATTTCAACGGCGATATTAGCATACCAGCCCGATGCCTTGCGTTATATGGTCAGGTGCTTAATCTTCCCATCAGAGAGTGAACGGTAATAACGGATAGTTACATATCCGACTTTCGTCACAATGATTCGTCCGGTCCGCTTTCGGATATTACGAATCAATTTCTTAGACAGGTGGCTAAAAGTCATTGACCGATAACGACCTATGCCTTTGAAGCGTGGGAAACCGGGTGCTTCACCTGTTTGGACACGACGGAAGAATACTTGGTAGGCGTTATCCAGACGGCGTAGGGTATCTTGCAACACGTCAATGTGCATCATACCGAAAGTACTGGACGCCTGACGCAATTCGGGTAACGCATTCGCCTGCGTAAACCAATTAACAGATTCGCCTGTTTTGTTGAAAATCTCTTTTCGCCAAAGCAACCCTTGGTTGTATAGGTTTCGCAATGCTTCAAGCCATGCGTGCAGGATTTTGGCTTGCTTGAATGTCGGATATATTCGATATTGGTAGGTTTTTATCATAGGATTCGGCTTTCTCGCTTTCATGTTTCGTATCAAAGGGGGTGGAAGCAACACCAAGCAGCGGCGTGATACCTCCCACGAAAGCCAACCGAATTATACCATATTTTCACTCATATTACCACAAACATATTACGCAAAAAAAGGAGACACAGTTTCCTCCCTGCACTAAAGTATGAGGTTTCCACTACGAAGATTTGATGATAACAAAGTAAAGTCAAAATCACAAATAAAAAATTAACTGAGCTCCACAATAAAATTAGGAGATACCTTTATGAAAATTCTTGTTACCGGCATATCTGGCCGAATCGGTGCCAATCTTGCCAAAGCACTCATCAATGAAGGACATGAAGTACGCGGATTGGTTTGGGAAAAGGATTCGCGGCTGGAAAAGTTTGAAGGGCTTCCGGTTGAATTGGTTGAGGGAAGTTTGGTCAATCCGGCAGATGTAAACAGAGCGGTCGCTGGAGTAGAGGCGATCTGTCATCTTGGGGCGGCATTCCAAGGCGGCGGTCCTTTTTCCAATGAGGATTACTTCGAGATCAACACACGCGGTACGTTTAACATGCTGGAGGCTGCCCGTGAGAACGTGAATAACCTCAAACACTTCTTCTTCGCGAGCACCGACGCAACTTATGAGAAATACCTCCCCGGCGGTCTGTCAGAACCGATTCGCGAAGACGAGATGTCTCAGAAACCGGGCGGGTGGTATGCACTCTCAAAGGTACTGGGAGAAGAGATGTGTCGTGGGTATTATCGGAGTTATCAACTGCCGATCTCAATTTTCCGTTTTGCCTTCGTGGCCGCTGGAGACGAGATCTTGAATTTTGTCCAATTTCGCCTTGACAATTGGCAGAATGCCTACGCAAACAGGACCATAGGAGCCGCAGCCGAAACCCGCCGACAACTACTGGGGTTTGGGGACGCAGGAGAACGCCTGCTCATCGCACGAGATGAGAACGGAAGATCCTATAAGAAACATATAGCGGATGTGCGCGACATCGTGCTCGGTTTTTTAGCTGCGCTCGGCAAACCGGAGGCATACGGGGAGGCTTTCCAACTCGCCGGACCTAAGTCGTTTACATGGGAGGAAACGGTGCCGTATCTCGCGGAGAAACTAGGCGTGGATTACGTTGATGTTCAATTGGCAGACAACACGCCGACCTATTATGAGTTCGATCTCGCCAAAGGCGCGCAGCTTATCGGTTACCAACCACAGTTTGATATCTTCAAGATGATTGATTCTGCCATTGAGTTCCGGCAGGGCGCTGCCTCCGATGTGATTCCCACAGAAATTACCGCTGCGTAGGTGAACTGAAGTCGGAGCAGCACGACTAGCGACGAGTCGGTATTAATCCGATGCGATAAGACGTGCTTGCGCACTCGTTAAGATTTCATAGATCAATTCATCATAAGACATACCCGCCGCCGCTGCCTGTGCCGGTAGATCACTGAGGTCAGTCAACCCCGGCAGTGTATTAATTTCCATCACATAGGGCTGTCCATCGGTATCGACCAACATATCCACTCTTGAGTACCCCCAACAGCCCACAGCTTGATGCGTCCCAAGTGCGATTTCCTGTACCTCCTCGGTAAGCGAATCGGATAACCTTGCGGGAATAATGAACTCGGTCATTCCTTCAGTATACTTCGCTTCATAGTCGTAAAACTCGCGTTTGGGAACCAACTCAAGCACGGGCAACGCACGGAGGTTTTCATTAATCCCCAACAATCCGACCGTGACTTCCTGCCCTCGGATATATCGCTCAAATAAGATTTCCCCGAACTGATGTTGGGTTTTATAGGCGATTCGTCTAACCTCCGGCAGTTCGGAAATAATGGATACTCCAATGCTTGAACCCTCCGATGCAGGCTTTAGCACAATTGGCAGTCCCAGACGATCGATTGCCTCCTCGCATTGCAGATCTAAATTTTGGTTTGGGTCAACGGCCAGGTAGTCAGGCGTGGGAATGTCCAGCGTCGAAAGCACCCGTTTGGTCATGATCTTATTCATTGCCAGTGCACTTGCGAGCACCCCGGAACCGGTGTAGCTAAACTCAAATGCTTCTAAAACGCCTTGAATCGTTCCATCCTCGCAACCTTTGCCGTGTACCCCCAGAAATGCAATTTCAACTGCGTCAGCGCGCAGCCGCTCCACCCAATCGAGGTCGATTGGATCGATTGTGGCTACATCTGCGCCGAGCCGTTGAAGCGCAGCGGTAATTCGCGCTCCGGATCGCAGTGAGACCTGTCTTTCACCCGATTTTCCACCCATTAACACCGCAATTCGTTTTTCGAGCAACTGCTCTTTCTCCATCTCAAAAATCTCCTTCGTCGTCATTAAGAATCATATGATATCTTGCGCAAGAGTCATGCCCGATACATCCATTTGGGGTTCTGATTCTGGTTCGTTGGCATTCAGGGTTCAGGTCGTTTCACCGTCTCCTCAAAGTAAACTCTCTCCGGATTGTCAATCCAATCGTAAACCCAACCCAGTTCTTTCAGCCCGTTTTGAACAATCGGTAACGTCGCCCGCAATTCTTTCACCGGCAACCAGTCACGCCAGTGACGGTCGGTTGGCGGGTTGATAAATTCTTCAATGCCACCTACCGCCCGTTGAATTGAAGGATATACCATTGCTCCCAATTGTGTCTGTTTAGCTGCTGCAACCAGCCATTTGCTGTAGGGAAACGGCTGCTTCTCAGCAATGCAGCAAATTTTGCAGAGATATTCGATGACGTTTCCAACCGCAATAAACGCCATTTCCGTGTGCTTCCGAGCTGCCATAGCTAAGGGACCGCGCTGCGAGTAATAATACTTGCCGAACATCCATTTTAACTTGTTCTCGGCGACCACTAGCGGATACAGGCGATAGCGATGCTTCAGTTCTTCTGCGGTAGTTAAACAACCGTAGAAGGGTTGCGAGGTGGCAACAAGCCACATCATCTCATTGGGCCATGTCTCCAACCACACCCGTAGGTCCTCTTCATCATAAAATGACCAGTGGGCTTCATAATCGCCTCGATCGACGAAGAGTTGCTGGCTTCGTTCGTAAGTTCTCCGATCTTCATCGGAAAGGCACCACTTATCGCCAATGATACATAGGTCAAGGTCCGACCATTCATCAGCAAAGTTAGCGGCACGACTCCCAACCAACATGAGGACAGCACGCTCACCCATTCGCTGGCAAAAATCTGTGGCTCGGTCAATGAACTGTTGATCTTCTGGACTGAACTGGATCTCTTCCTTCATTGCAGCCATTTCCATTTTTGCCATTTTGTCGGAAAAGATGTGTTTAATCTGACACAGGTTACTAGCCGCACTACCCTAGGGTTGTCTGAAAGCAAATCTCCTTAGATAATGACGTCAGGCACCTGAGGTGGGTTTCGCAAAACCGATGGCTGGCTAAAGCCCAAGACCGATGTAAACACCCTCAAAAATCTGATTAACCCTCAACCAAATCAACCTTAATAGACAACTCTTCAAGCTGTTCGTCGGTGACTTCAGAGGGTGCAACGGTGAGCAGACACAACCCGTTCTGTGTCTTCGGAAACGCGGTGACTTCACGGATATTTTTTTCGCCGGTCATCATCATCATCATCCGATCTAACCCCGAAGCAATACCGCCATGCGGCGGTGTTCCATATTGCAACGCTTCAACGAAGTACCCAAACCGCTCGGTCACCTCCTGGGGTTTGATCTTCATGATTTCAAATATCTTCTGTTGGAGCTCCCATCGGTGAATTCTGATGCTACCCCCGGCGCACTCTTCTCCGTTGATAATTAGGTCGTATTGTAGACCTCTCGCCTTCCCCGGATCGATATCCAGCAGCGGAATATCTTCCTCGGGCATCATTGTGAAAAGGTGTTGAGAAGGTTCGTAGCGATTCTCCTCCTCATCCCAGAAGAACAGGGGAAAATCGATAATCCACAGGAAATCAAAGCGATCATAATCAATCAATTCGAGTTTTTCGCCGAGATGCAGGCGCAGGCTTGCAAGTGCATCCGCGACAATCTGCGGTTTGTCAGCCACAAACACCATTAGATCGCCCGGCTGGGCGCTCATCCGCTCGCTAACTGCCTTGAGAGTATCTTCGCTGAAAAATTTGACGATACTTGATTCAAAAGCGCCTTCCTCTGTTACCTTAATCCATGCTAACCCCTTTGCTCTATAAATGGCGACAAACTCTGTGAGATCATCTATCTCCCTGCGCGAGAGTGACGCTCCACCGGGCACAGCAAGCCCTTTTACCTGCCCTTCGTTTGCCAAGGCACCCGTAAACACCTTGAAATCACAGTCCGCCACCAGATCCGAGAGATCGGAGAGTTCCAGTCCAAACCGTGTATCTGGCTTATCGGTGCCGTATCGTTCCATTGCTTCACTGTAAGGCATACGGCGGAACGGTGTAGGGATGGGAATGTCAACCGCTTCCTCAAAGATTCTCTTGAATAATCCTTCCGTCACTTCCATGACATCTTCTCGGGTTGCGAAGGACATTTCAATATCAAGCTGCGTTAATTCAAGAAGCCGATTTGCGCGGGTATCTTCGTCACGGAAACAACGCGCGATTTGGAAATAACGATCTATACCACTCATCATTGATAGTTGCTTGAACTGCTGCGGTGACTGTGGCAAGGCATAGAATTTGCCGGGGTTGAGCCGGCTTGGCACCAGAAAATCACGCGCCCCCTCTGGTGTACTGTTCATCAAGATTGGCGTCTCAATCTCAAGGAAGCCTTGTTCGTCCATGTATCTCCGTGCGGCAAGCATTGCTTTGTGCCGAATCTGTAGCATCTTCTGCATCTTTGGACGGCGGAGGTCAACGTATCGGTACTGCATACGAACATCCTCTGCGGTATCGATATCATCTTCGACCAAGAAGGGCGGGGTTTTCGCAGTGTTCAAAATCTCCAGTTCGTCCGATGCCAGTTCAATCTCGCCGGTAAGGAGGTTAGGATTGGTCAGCCCCTCTCCGCGCTCCCGAACCTTTCCGCTGACACTTAACACAAATTCGTTGCGAATCGCGCCCGCAGCCCGGTGCGCTTCGGGGTCAATTATTGGATCGAAGACCACCTGCGTGATTCCGGTTCGATCACGTAGGTCTATGAAAATGACGCCGCCGTGATCCCGGCGGCGAGATACCCAACCGGTGAGTCGTACCGATTTACCGGCATCGGCGAGCCGTAGTTCTCCACAATAGTGTGTTCTTTGCATTTCAGGCATTACTTTGATTCTCTCCTTCAATTTATAAAAATACAGTCTTAGTCCTCAATCTGATATGCTTGACTGATGGCGTTCTCGGTTCAATTGACATTTGGGTGTCGAGATATGAATCTCGATCTACAGATTACCCGCCGGTATTGGACCGAGCAGGAGTATCGGGCAAGTCCGAGAGGATCTCGCGACCTACACCACTGTCAAATCTAGCTGTCAATCTTTTCACGCATCATTTCCGCTAACTGTTGGAACGCGACCGACTGCTGATCGCCGCTTCCCATATCCCGTACTGTCGCGGCTGCATTGTTGATCTCATCTTCGCCAATCATGACGACATACTGTGCGTTGAGTTTGTTTGCAGTCCTCATCTGTGCGCGCAAGCCGCGCCTTTTATACTCAAGATCTGTCTTGACCCCATTTTCACGAAGTTCTTGCGCTAACCGCAGGGTTATAGGCATCGCAGCGTCCCCTAAAACCGTGAAGTAGACATCCACGGGCGCAGAGGTTGGCACAGTAACCTCCTGAGCCTCCAAAGCAATGATGATTCGATCCATGCCCAGCGCGAATCCGATGCCGGGGGTTGCAGCGCCCCCGATCTCTTCTGCCAGATAGTCATACCGGCCACCACCCCCGATTGCATTTTGTGCCCCCAAACCGCCCGCAGTGAATTCAAATGCGGTGCGAGAATAGTAATCCAACCCCCTAACGACGTATGGATCTTCGTGATAAACAATTTCGAGTGCGTCCAGATAACTCTTAACCATATCGAAGTTCTCGCTGCAAGCGTCACAGAGGTAATTGGACAGAAGCGGCGCGTTAGCAACAACGGCACGACAACCGCTCTCTTTGCAATCCAAGATTCGCATTGGATTTCGTTCGTGACGTGCGTAACATTTTCCGCATAGCTCGTCAAGATGTTCCTTCGCATACGCTGTCAGATCTTCAACATACTTTGGACGACAGACCGGATCGCCGATGCTGTTGAGATGCAAGGTAAGGTCTTTGATGCCAAGCGTTGCGAAAAATTGCTGCCCTGCTGCGATGATCTCTGCGTCAATTGCGGGCGAATCTGCGCCAAACGCTTCGATGCCAACCTGCCAAAACTCTCGATACCGTCCCGCCTGTGGACGGTCATAGCGAAACATCTGACCGATGTAGTAAAATTTTAGGACGCTGGCACCATCCATCAGACGATTTTGGAGCATGGCACGCACTACCGACGCCGTGCCTTCTGGACGCAATGAGACGCTTCGATTGCCCCGGTCATTGAAGGTGTACATCTCTTTTTCGACGATATCGGTGGTATCGCCGACCCCACGAACGAAAAGGTCTGTGCTTTCAAAAATTGGCGTACGGATCTCCTGATAGCCGTAAGTGCCAAAAACATCGCGTGCGGTCCCCTCGACCCATTGCCATGTCTGAACCTCTGAAGGGAGGATGTCTCTCGTCCCCTTTGGTGATTGAATCTGCATTTTCTATCTATTACCCCTTTGTCGAGTGTATGATTATGTTTTGTTACTTCTTTAACCGCTATTTCTCTCTTTTCTTCGACTTATCCTGATGCTACTTGTCCAGTCCGTCGTTTTGTTATTCATCATCCGCTGCCATTGCCGATTCGATCTGACGGCGCTGCTCTTGAAAGTATGGGGTCCTCGGTGCGAGACGTATTGCCGTATTCGCGGATTCTAACGCTTCATCATATCTACCTTGTGCGAGGAACACTTTCGCTAAATCGCTGTGTGGCATCGGTTCGTTCGGCGCGAGTCGCATTGCAGCCTTGAAGGCACCAACCGCTTTTTCAAACTCCTTCTTATCCGTATAGATAGCCCCTAACAGGTTATGCACACGCCAAGAACCTGCCTCCAGTGCCAATGCCTTCTGTGCATATTGGAGCGCTTCGGGAAGCATCTTCTTATGAAAATGATAAATCGATGCCATTGCACCGAAGATGATAGCAGGAAGATTTGGCTCTAATTGCTCAAGTCTCTGGTACGTGCGCAACGCGTCGGCGTACCGTTCTTGACGTTCATAAATCGGTCCGAGCAATGAATACAACTCTAGGCGATTCGGGTCATATTTCAGCGCTTCTTCAAAGGCATCCGCAGATTTCGCCAATTCCCCCTGAAGTTCATACGTGACACCCAGTTCAACATATTTTTGGGCATCGCGTGGATTGCTTTGTAGTGCTTGTTTAAGGGCTTTTTCTGTCTGCTTGAGCTCCTCACGATAATCCTTGTTTGCCAACGCTACCGCAGCCCCAAGATTGTATCGAATCGTATTATCGTCCGGATTAATGGCTACCGCCTGATTCAATACACCTACAGCCTTTTCATATTCTCCCTTGGCATGTTCAATCTGTCCCTCGATCAGCTTCTCCGTGGCATCAAAGTAGAGGTCGATTCGCTTTCGCACTTCGATCTTATCGCTCATCGTACGACCATAATTTGCCAAATAGGGAGTAGAGCGTTCACGGTATTTCGCGAGTCCCGCAATGTTTATGTGAGTTGTGTTCGCCAGTGTACGGGGCTGAAAGAACTCCATACGTGGGTGATCGTCTGTATGGATTGGACCATCACCGGCATACGTTCGGACCGCCTGTTCACCCATCATGAACGAATCAATAAGGGACAATCCATCGAGGTCATTAGCCGCAAGCGCTTCGTGAACCCGTGGCATCTGTGTCCTCTCCATAAGGCGTTGATAATTTATCTTTAGCCGTTCTGGTGTCCCAATCAGGAGGGCAAACTCTGGGGTGTATTTATACCATATTGTTGCGTTTGGAAACACCTCAATAAAGGTTCTCAGAATCATCTTGAGATGTGTTTCTGGCAGCCGCTTGAGCGGTATCCACTGACATATTATACCATCTTCTGTAAGAATACGCTTGCACCACCGGTATAGATCTGCGGTGTAAAGGTTGGAACTCGTTGAACTCACCAGCGGATGACGGGCACCTATAGAAATTACGTCGTATTGTTTTAGGGTCATCAACAGATAATTTCGCTCATCATTGACCGTGTGATTGAACGAGGCACTGTCGAGGACGCTATGGTTTACGTCGGCAAAGTATTTCTGTGCCGTTTCGATGAGTCCATCTGGATTTTCGACGGTGTCCACACGCACATCGTGCTGCGTCATGGTGTGGGAGGTGATTCCCATCCCAAACCCGAGGACAAGACCGTGTTCAGGATTCGGATGCAGCAGTAGCGGCAGATGAGCGATGATGCGATGTGGCGCCGATCCTCGACGAGAAGTGTCGGCGATCTCATCGTTGTCAACATAGATCCGATGGATACCTTGGTCATCCATAAACGTAGCGATATTCGCGTCGACAGTTTCGGTATACGCAACTAGCGTATCGTTCATGCGTTGTGACCAAAAGACCCCATTCTTCAAGAAGGGAGGTGAGTTCCCCCATAGCAACACCATCAACCCAACACCAACAGTTAGGATAGCACTACCAATCGCAGTGCCACTGAAAAGCTGTGATTTTTCTGTATCCCTAACAATTAAAACACACCCTAGAACCGCATTTAACCCGGCGGTTAAGACAAGGCTCGGACGCATCCCAATCAACGGGATAAGGATAAACCCCGTACACAGCGGTCCAAGGAGTGCGCCGATTGTGCTGAAAGGGTAAGCTGCTGATTGCGATTTGGCTGACGCACAAATTCGGCGAGCTAACGGAAAACTCCCTCCGATAAGAATAGCAGGAACAATCATCAGGATGATTCCGGCACCAAATTCCCAGATACGTCCAATCCCGAAAGCGTTTTGTAGTCCCCTGCTAATCCCATACAGGTTTCCGAAAGCAGGTATCAGCGCAACAACGGATAGCCCTACCCCAATCTGGATCAATCCAAAAAGGTTTATGCACGGCTTAACTCGACGCGCGATTGCTGCAAATACCAAGCTACCAGCGGTAATGCCAAGAAGTAAAGCAGTCAGCGTGACCGAAAACGCATAACTTGCGCTGCCAAGAAAAGTCGTCAGGAGACGTGTCCAGAGGACTGCATAACCCATTGCACAGAAGCCAGAAACGGCAAATGTCCATAACAATAGCCGCCACATTCCCCCTGTTGAAGCGGTCTCTGATTCATCGCGCGCGTCCTGCTGCAAATCCACAGGCGTTTCAGACCGTGAGCGGTCTAAACCGAAAGCAACCCCCGCCAGAATCAAGTTAATTGCGACACCCAGATAAACCGAACTCTGAAGACCTAGAAGTTGGAGGAGGAAGAAACCAACGGCGATACAACCAATGCTCGCGCTTAGCATATTGATTGCGAAGAGGCGATCTGCTCGGAATCCTGCACATCGTTCCTTGGCGGCCCTACTGAGTAGGAGTAGCATCCCTCCCATCAATGTTGACGGAATAAACAAGACAATAAACGACAGCACAAACCGAATCCACGACAGGAAATAGAACCCCGCACCCAACCCACGATAGATGAGAACGCAGATAGCGTTGAGAATATCCAGCAGCATCGGGAAGATGAGCGCAAAGATACCGAGACCCGCTCCGAGGAAGGCATACACGCGCAATGGGCGGTTTTCTCGATCTGCCAAACGTCTGAAATAGAAGCTGCCAAGTCCCAGTCCCCCTGCCAACGCACTCAACAACGCGCTCACAGCAAATACCGGACTCCCGAAAAACAGGGTGATCTGACGTGCCCAGATTATTTCGTAGAGCGCACCACACGCACATGAGAGAATGATTATTAGCCCAAGAATGGGTTCGATATTACGCACGTCTCCGCTCCCATAGGCATACAATTGATATCATGCAGTTATTTATGTTCATAGCGATCCTGCGGATAGTAGCCGATTGCCAAACGCCCATGGTCGAGGTCATACAGGGGCCAGTTACTGTCCGAAACACCGAATACAATTTCAAACTTCACATCCGGGTGGATAATCGCCTGCTCAAATACGCGCACTGCGTCGCCATGACCGAGGTGATGAGGGTGTTCAGGCAGCGGTCTGTCACGGTTGAAGTTTCCGATCCGAACCCCAACGAACTCCATGTCGTAGCGGCTCGCATACGAATATCCCATCGCCTCGCCGAACACCTTGCTAACTGTATAGTTACCGACCGGCTTAGTTGGCATATCAATCGTTCGCTTGATACTTTTCGGATAGGGACCCAACACGCCAGCGCGGCTAGCATACGCAATCCGTTTCACGCCGTTCAGGCGTGAGGTTTCAAACATGTTGTAGGTGCCGATGAAATTGCTTTGCAGAGCGGCTTCCCACTCACTATCTGTCCCGGTAAGGTGAATGACCGCCTCCATGCCCTCCGTGGCTCTGAGCATGGTGTCGAAATCTGCCACATCGCCTTCGATTGTGTCTTCGAGGTCGGGCATCGGCAGACGGTCAAGTCCGCGAATCGTGTGTCGATCTTTCATATCTTTTACAAGAGTTGAACCAACGGCACCGGCGGCACCGGTGATGAGAACTTTCATTTTTTCTCTCCTATTTATCTGCTAAGAACGAACCTTCCTGCTCCACCCGCTCATAGATGCGATTAAATTCTGACGAACCGTCGTCCTCCCATTTCTCGAAGTTAATTCCCCGTATTGCACCTTCCTCATAGCCTGTCAAGCTGGCGACACTCAAGGAGCGAGGGGTGTAAAACTTGTGACCACCGGGCAGGGATAGAATCCCGACGATTCTGCCGGTTGTCAATGGTGTGCCGGAAGCGAACCGTGTGATAGCATCTTCATCCACTTCAAAACCCAGTCCGGGGGCTTCAGGCACAGGGGAAAACCCTTCAATCACCGGAATGCGCTCCGTTGTTATGTCCTCTGAGTATTGGTCGTCGAGGTTTATCGTATGCGCGGTTGCGCTCGGAAGGACAGCAGCTTGGTGCAGGGTCAAAGCCTTCATCAGTGTACCACCGCTCTGCTGAATCAGCGCTTGGATATTTGCCTGCCCATATGCAAATCCCTTCATCAAAGTGGTGCCAATCCCACCACCGATCATATAGATGTCAGCGCAGCCTTGGATGACTTCCTGAATGCCACCAAGTTGAGGAACATGCATGATAAGCGGGAGGCGTGTCCTCTCACGCAGTTTCCGCCAGCCATCGATATCTGTCCAAGGCAGCGGATCTTCAATGTAACCGACGATTGGGTGGTTCTTCTCCAGTTCATTGATGATGGGTAGAACGACCGCCAAGCTCCGGTTGTGGTTGAAGTCCCAGTGAATCTTAAAACCGGGCGGTGCCACCTCTGCGGCGAGACGGGTCTGCTCAATCACATCCCATAATTCACCGGAGTGCATCTTAAAGATAGTATAGCCTTGGGAGGCGGCGCGCTGGATTTCGTCACGGAAAACCTCCGGTGGACACGGTCGCGTCCACGCTGCGACAGATACAGCATCGCGCACTTTTTGTCCCATCAGCTTGTAAGCCGGCACTCCGAGATGTTTCCCCATCACATCATAGAGTGCCATACCCAGTGCCATATTAAAATTGTTATGTAGAAAGTCAAATGGACTGCGACCGATGAGCGTATCGATAATCGACTGTGGGATGGGATTGGGATCGTCTTCATAATCGCCGTATCCGACTAGGCCGTTATCTGTATGAACTTTGACAACGAGGTGTTCATCAATATTACCCATACGGACACGACCGTGGTGATCGTCGTAGCGTTCCGCAAGTGGCATAACAATTGGGATACATTCGATGTTGGTGATTTTCATGGTAATCTCCTGTTCTATAACCAATGATGCTTGTTTTCAACCGTTGAGACCGTACGTGAAACGCGATGCGTGAAACGTGAAAATCATTTAGTGCACTAATAAACCAATGGACACCCCGATAAATCGGGATTTTCAACTTGACCGATGTGGAAACAGTCTCGCCAATTCACACCAAAGGTTCTGGAATGGAAAATAGTCCTTGCCCTGTTAGTCAATTGTCAGCGTGACTCTGTCCTGCTTGGCGATCTCCTTAATATCTGTGTAAAACGCAGGTTCAGTTAGCTCTCGCGTCTCCGGCGACAGTCTCGTGCGTACCTCCTCGGGAACCGGATTCGTGTCCCCCGACGCATCCTGAAAGTATTGGGTTTTGTACCGTAGGATTAGGAAGCGCCGATCTCGATCGGTTGGCTTCCAGACCAAAACCCCATGCGTGAGTAGTTCCGAAATCAGCACCACGTCGCCGGCGCGAGGCGTGATATTTGCCATTGCTGGATGCAGTTCAGGGTCTGGATCATCCAGATCTGGGAAAAAAAGACCGTCCGGACGCTCGAATTCGCTCTTGTGAGACCCCGGAATCACAACCAATCCACCGTCGCCGGGGTAAACATCAGTAAAATAGAAGAAAGCCACAAGATCATTGGCGAAAACCTGCCCATCCTTAGCCTCATAGCGCCGGGTGATCCAACCGAGGTCTTCCCGAGCGCAGTGGAAGGGTGTGATTTGACGCTTTTCGTGTGTATTGATGGCGAGCGTCCCTCGGTTAAGACGGGGTTTCCCACGGGTCAGTTCTTTGATGAGGGGCCATGTCACAGGATGGAGCGTCAACGACTCCAACGCTTTGTCGAATGAAAAGCCGTAGGAAAACCCTTCTCCCTGCCTATTGATGCCGGGCGGCAAGCGATCTGGCGGTGTCTGACGACATCGTTCGATTGCTGCTTGTGCATCTCTCAGTTCTTCCGGACTGAGGACGTTTTTCAGGTGAAGATAACCTGTCAAATCAAAGAGATACCTCTGTTTCGGTGTCATTGAGAGCCTCCCCGCTCACGAAAGATGGACAATATCTTGTTTAACGATTTCTTTGGTATGTTGGAATCCTGCCGATGCGACTAGTTCCTGCGTCTCCGGCGACAACCGGTCTACGATTGGCTGCGGGAAATTATGCGTTCCCATATATTGCGGCTTGTAGCGCAGGACGAGTATACGACGATCACGATCCGTCGGTTTCCATCGTAAGACACCGTGGGTGAGCAGCTCGGATATAATCACAACATCGCCCGCCCGCGCGGTGATGTTTGTAAACACCGGATCCGGTTCTGGATCGAATCCATCCGCACCGTCGAGTGTCAACAAATCTTTTGGACGTTGAAATTCGCTTTTGTGAGAGCCGGGAATCACAATCAATCCACCGTCGCCGGGGTAGACATCGGTAAAATAGAAAAAGGCGACAAAGTCATCGCAGTAGATTCGTCCATCCTTCACCTTATAAAGGGTGCTATACCAACCGTAGTCATCGCGGGCGCAGTGCAGTCCGCCGGGGTTTGTCCGTGCCCGCTCGTTTTCTTTCCAATCGGTGTGTTGCTCTCGTTTGAGCGACCCTCTGGCAAAACGCGGTTTGTCAAGGGTCAATTCTTTGATAATTGGCCAAGTGGCTGGATGGAGTGTCAAGGCTTCAAGGCACTTATCGAACGCGAAGCCGTGTTGATGGAGCCCTCTGATTTCAAACCCGGGGGGCAGTTCATCCTCTGGTGTTCGGATATATCGGTCGACCGCTTCTTGGGTCTCTTTCAGTGTATCGCCCGTAAGCACGTTTTCTAAATGTAAATATCCGGTAACATCAAACAAGTATCTCTGTTCGGGTGTCATTACTGTAAACCTCCCATTGATTCTGCCTATCAAGGTTCTCTGTGTATCAGTGATAACTTCGTTCCAAATTGTCTGGCAGGTTAGGCAACCTGCCCCACGTAACTCCCCAATAGTGGATTTTGTTACCATTTGCAGGGGAGAGCAAAACGGGGCATATGTCCTATATTTTTACTGCCGGAGTGTGCACAGAAGACGTGGTAGAAGAGCACATCGCCGCGTTTGGGCGTTAACTCCATATAATCCCCTAGTTCCTCACGGTTGTATTCCTGATTGAGGACCCACATATACTCATAGCGATCCGGATCGCTACGCGCCAGTCCCTCAATTTTGTAACGAGACCGAGGCCAGACAACTGTGCCACCACCATGAGATTCTACATCGGTCAGATACGTGAGGGTTGCAACGCGAAAGGCAGGCGGAAATGTCTTGTGTCCGTGCTCTTTAATTGCATGGTCGATATGGGATCCCGGCGGCGTCCATTCACCGGTTTGTGGGAAGATATTGATGGGTCTTACCTGCTTTGGAGGGCGATAAACTTCAGGAGCCATGTCGCCCTCGCCAAGTTGTGCAGCGGCGGTCAAAAATTCAGGCGTATAAACAGCAAGGAGGTCAGGATTATCGCAAGTCTCCGGGGGCTGCACATTCACCCACGACGCAGGATCGCTGGGTTGAAGCCCCATCCATCGCCACATTGCTGCTTCCGCCTGTTCGGCGATAGCGTCCGGGATTAGCCCTGATACCAGCAAGTAATTATCTTCGCAATACCGCTGGGTCTGCTGACGTGAGAGAACCGGTGTGAGCGCCATGTAAGTTTCCTTTTCTGCAGCGTTTATCAAACGCCGCGACGGAAGAAGAATTGTCTTTATTCCTCGATATCGCCTACAACTTTGGAGGTGCTATTTTCGGGGGCAATATTCGTAACATTACCAAGATGGGATAAAAGTGCCTTATACAGCCTTACGAGATGCACTTGATCTCCGAACATTTTATAAGGCTCATCGCGACCCCGTATATGCACCTGCAATGCCCATCCGCGATCATCCTCACCGGCGACCTCAACCGAAATAATGTCCTCCGTTCGAACTGCTATAGACAGACCATCGATTTGAACAAAACTCATTTTATATCTCCTTTCAATTGCAACTTTTTCTTGACAAATGACATCGAACTGCTATAGACTCACAATAAGCTATTACAATCGTTCTTCTTAGGAGATACCCCATGAAAGGCACACTGATTATCATCATTTTATTTCTTGTTGTTTCCCCGGTATTAGGTGAATTGACAAAGGAAGATTTACAGGCTATCGAAACTATAATTGAAAAGTCAGAGGCACGCACAAAAGAATATATTGATTCTAAGTACAATCAAGTAACCACTAAAATTGATGAGATGGACAAGCGTTTGACCACTAAAATTGATGAGATGGACAAGCGTTTGACCATTAAAATTGATGAGATGGACAAGCGTTTGACAGCTGAAATTGGTGGAATAGATAAAAGACTTGTTGATATGCGTTCCTTTTTAATTGGATTGATGGCACTCATAGCAGTCGCAATTGGTGTTCCCGCCTGGATTTGGAACAAATCACAGAAAAGCAATAACAGGCCAGCACCTAGAGAGTACCAAACTAATCAGCATCTGCCACTTAACGATCCCCAATTCAGCTCTGACACCTCTGCCGATTAACTTCCCTTCTATATGACTATCGTTTTCAATCTATCAGCTTCTCTTTTCTTAGATAATCTAAGAGGACCTATGGTAAAGTGTCCAGTAGCCAACGTGGCGTTGGCATGCCCACGTTGGCCTGTGCACTGACCACTCACCTCATACAGAGATAGCCAGTACCCAACTTGAACAGATGCAATCGGAAATCGCACATTACGCATCACCGTTCAAACTTGCCAGCAACGTTTCTACCAGTTTCGTCGCAAACGCATCGTCATTGATGTGGTTATCCAGCTCGATTAAGGTAACATTATCTCCAAGATTCGCCTTCAGATTTTCGATCCATGCAGCTTCCGCTTCCGCTGAGTAGAATGGCTGCCCTTCTTGATCAATTGCTGAGACCCCCTGTTTTGGAATGATCACTGTCGTGGGCCCCTTGGCTTGGCTTAACTTCTGTCCCATGATTTTGCCCAATTCGGCATTTTCTTCAACAGTGGTTCGCATCAGCGTCACCGTTGGGTTATGCTGGTAGAATGTCCGATCCTTGAACTGCTCTGGCACTGTATCGGGAGGCCCGAAATTGACCATATCCAACGCGCCCGGTGCGACTACCTGCGGTACACCTAAGTCACCCGCTGCCTCCAAGCGATCTGGTCCTGCGCTTAGCACTCCACCGACCAGTTCATCGGCCAGTTCCGTCGTCGTCACATCAAGAACACCGACGATAAATCCGCCTTTGACTAGATCTTCCATCGCTCGCCCACCGGCACCGGTGGCGTGGAAGACCAGGACTTCGTAGCCGGCATCTTCTAGGAGTTCACGCGCCTTCGTAACACACGGCGTGGTTACACCAAACATCGTGGCACCGATTAATGGTTTATCCTCCGCTGCCGGCACTTCTGCATTGACCATGCCCACGATCGCACCGGCTGCATTTGCCAAGATCTGTCGGGAGAGGTTGTTAATCCCCGCGATGTCTACGACGGAATACATCATCGAAATATCCTTGGTGTCTACATAGGGACTCGTATCGCCGGAAGCCAAGGTTGAAACCATGATTTTCGGCACACCGACAGGGACTGCACGCATCGCTGTCGTCCCGATTGTAGTCCCGGCTG
>JAGWBT010000034.1:24798-33661 GCA_021295755.1 Candidatus Poribacteria bacterium | reverse complement strand
TAACATAGGAGCACAAAAATGGAAACGCAAACGATTCAATATCCAGCTGAAGTTCTATCAGCACTCGGAAAAGAGCCAGAAGAATTTGAAGAGGAAGCCCGTTTGCTATTGGCATTGAAATATTACGAAACAGGCAAACTCAGCACCGGACTCGCCGCGCAACTGGCGGGGGTGCCACGCTCCACATTTATATTTCTGCTTGGAGAGCACGGACTGTCGCCCTTTGGAGAAAGGCCTGAGGAACTTGAGCAATCTCTCGCAAATGCAAGAAAAGCCAGTCATCGTCAATAATACACCGCTCGTCGCGCTATGGTCACTTGACCAACTTGCTTTGTTGCGGAAAATCTACACAGAAATCTGGATTCCACCGGCGGTCAAAGCGGAGTTTCTCGAAATCAAGCCAATAGAACGCCAAGCATCGCTTGATAAGGCCCCTTGGATTAAAACCGTTCGTTTGACTTATCCACAACAGGCGGCTTATGCGGGACTCCATCAAGGGGAAGCTTCAGTTTTAGCTCTAGCCGAAGAACACAATGCACGTCTAGTTATCATTGACGAACTGAAAGCTCGCAGATATGCCCAACAGGTTGGATTACAGGTTACCGGAACGATTGGCGTTCTACTACTTGCAAAAGAACAAGGGTTGATTAATGCGATTCGGCCTCCTATAACGGAGTTGCAGGCTCATGGTTTATATCTGAGTTCCGCACTCATTGATAAAGCGTTGCAACTTGCCGGTGAAACCCAGTGACATTATGACGGGATCGTAGGTTGGGTTGACAGGGAAAAGATCCGCCGTGCCACTAATTGATGTAGAATCCGTGCAATCCGCGTCCTCCGTTTAATCCGTGATTCAGATGGTTTTTCATCTCGTGCTATTCCGAGCATTCCGACAAGTCGGGACCTGTTCTCCTGGTCTCGGAACGGACGATTTATCGGGGATTTATCGGACCCCGATTATGCGAATACCGCTCCGCCGGAAGGTTGCCCATCCTGTGAATCCTTTAATCCTGAAAATCCTGATTCAGACAATTATCCGTGTAATCCGTTAATCCGTGCTTATCCGTGATTCAGACAATAATATGGGAGAATTATGGTGAATTAGAGAAATAAGTGGACATTGGTTGTTTGTGGGTACAGATTTCCCAATCTGTACATGTCGATTGGAAGTGTCTAAGTAATTCTATCATCTGCCATAAACGCCCCTAATAGCATTTCACAAATCACTTGACATATTATAACAAATGTTATATAATATTAAGCGTATATCCATCAATCCAAGTAATCTACACCAACACAACCAACATGAAGAAATATTCAGGACTGACGCATTTCAGCGTTTTGACCTGTCAGTGCCCTACCAAATCCCTGATATTTGGCGAGATTATGTTGCCATTTAAGTGAAAAACGGTTCATAAACAGTGCGTATATGGCAGGTCAGCAAGCCGTCTACACGCCTTTTCTGTTACGCGGTAAAAACCGATAAACGCCCTGAAGCTAGGCTCCATCGGGGTTCAGAGAGACACCCGCTAATGATGAACCCCCGATATGAGGTTAAATTTTTTCTGGGACCTGACAGGGCCCTGCCAAATTGCCAAATCGTGCCGGTAGATCACCGAAACGGAGGCTTAGGTTCCACGTAGCAGAAAGGGTTAGATTTTACCGTTCAACTGCATAAATCCTAAAAAGGTTGAGGGATTCTGCTTTCGCTCCAGTTTTGAATCTTGATTCATCGGGGAGGAGCGCAATATGTATGACAGGACGAATCACTCATCAGTATCGTTAAGCCTAACGAGTTGTAGGGAACAACTCTCGGAACGGAGGATCGCTGTTCCCTACACTCCTTGATCTTGCTTTATCGGCGAGAACAAATATCCTGTAGGTCGAGATTCACATCTCGACAAAATCCTCTATATTTTCCCCCAGGCCCGGTAGGTGCGGTTTCCAACCGCACCGGACATCGTTGGGAAATTACCGAATTAATAAATTAATCTTCATTTAGATTGTGATCCGAAGACGCAAACTATAGTAAAGTTTAGAATTTAGAATTATGGTGAACTATCAAAATATGTAGGCAGCTTGTAGGGGCACCCCTTGTGGGTGTCCACGAACTTACAGGGCACAATGTCCAAGTAATTCTAAAATCTACCATATACGCGGCTTAATGATTCTGCCTATCATATGCCTCGCAGCGTCGTTGCCAACGAAACACCTTTTTTCGGTGCAGCTTCGGTGCAGCTTCGGTGCAATTTTTCAATCGAGCGCGGCGGCTCCATATCGCGGTAACGCATGAACCAAGTGAACGGATGAGGCTTCTCGTCTTCAGGGGGTTGATCGCAAGGAAAGTCCATCGTATCACCTCCACTCATATTTCGCCATAGCGTTAGCAATGTACATAGGGCTATTTATGGTGAATTAGAGAAATAAGTAGACATTAAAAGTAGATAGTTTTTTGTACCACGATCTGTTAGATTGTGATCCGAGGACGCAAACTATAGTAAAGTTTAGAATTAATTGGACACTCTGTATCGGCACAGTTGGAAACAGCGCCTACCAAACATGGGGATCGAAAGTGTCCATCTGTTTTTAGAATCCACTATAATCTGTGATTCAGACAATTGACCTTTCACGCATCACGTTTCACGTCAGATGTGTAATTTCGCGGGAAATTTGGAAAATTTTCTAGCTGCACAATTTTGCCAACGTTATGGGGAAGACTATGGCCGAACGCGCCGCAGTACAGAATCCAATGCTCAAATACGCCGATGAAATTGGCTGGGAATCTGTTTCTCGATTAGAAGCGACGCAAAAGCGCGGCGATAATACCGGACTTTACTTTACCGACATACTGCAAGCGCAACTAATGAAACTCAACGGTGGCATACTGGATCAATCTCGCTGCGATGAGATTATTCGACAATTGAATCACCTCAGACCGACGCTTGAAGGAAACCAAGACGCGCTCTCTTGGATGCGCGGGGAACAGTCGGTTTTCGTTCCGGATGAAGATCGTTATCGGAACGTCACCCTGATTGATTACGATAACCCTGACAACAACCTGTTTCATGTGACCGATGAATGGACGCAGGGTGGGGCAGGACACCGAAATCGCGCCGATGTCGTGTTTCTAATTAACGGGATTCCGGTGGCAATCGTGGAGACCAAATCTGCTAACAAGCGGGATGGATTAGAGGAAGGTGTCGATCAGATCCGCCGCTACCAACGTGAAACGCCGGAGATGTTTACCACCGCACAACTATTCGGCGTCACGCACATGCATGACTTGTTGTATGGCGTAACATGGAACGTCAGCCGCAAAAACCTATTTAACTATAAGACCGACGACCCCACAAACTACGAGGCGAAAGTCAAGACCTTCTTTGACCGTGAGCGATTCCTGAAAGTATTGCGAGAGTCAATTATTTTCCAGAGCAAGGACGATGCACTGACCAAAGTGGTGTTGCGTCAGCACCAGACCCGTGCGGTGGAGAAGGTAATCGATCGGGTTCACAATCCGGACAAACGACGCGGACTGATCTGGCACACACAGGGCAGCGGTAAGACCCTCACCATGATAACGGTTGCTTCCCGGCTGTTGCGCGGAGGTGGAGAAACAGAAAAGCCGACGGTGCTTATGCTAATTGACCGCAACGAATTGGAGAGCCAACTTTTCAAAAATATCACCGGCTACGGCATCACTGCTTTTCAAGTCGCAGAGAGCAAACAGAACCTGCAAGAAATCCTGGCGTCCGATTATCGCGGCTTAATCGTTTCAATGATTCATAAGTTCGACGATATACCGGCGGATATCAACACCCGCGAAGGGGTGACAGTCTTGGTTGACGAAGCGCACCGGACGACCGGCGGCGATTTGGGGAATTACCTGATGGCAGCCCTGCCCAATGCAACCTATATCGGCTTCACCGGCACCCCGATCGACACCCTCTCTCAGGGCGAGGGGACCTTTAAGGTGTTCGGTGCAGAAGATGAGCAGGGCTATCTGGATAAATACGCAATAGCTGAGTCTATTGAAGATGGGACAACCGTTCCGTTGAATTATGCCCTTGCCCCGTCCGATTTGCAGGTTGATAGCGAAACATTGGAGAGTGAATTTTTCAGGCTTGTCGTTGGGGAAGGTGTGAGCGACTTTGAAGAACTGGACGCGATTCTGGATCGGGCGGTCAACTTGAAAGCGATAATGAAAGCCCCCGATCGAGTGGATAACGTTGCTGCAGCGGTTGCGGAACATTTTCGAGAAAACGTAGAGCCGATGGGATTCAAGGCGTTTCTGGTCGCCGTAGACCGTGAGGCGTGTGCATTGTACAAGGAGGCACTCGATAGACATCTACCATCGAAGTATTCAGAGGTGGTCTATTCCCCGTACCATCAAGACCCCGAAGCCATGAAAGTGCATTGGCATACCGATGACGAAGAGAAGGAAATTCGTAAGAAATTCTCTGACAAAAGCGAACAGCCAAAGATTCTGATTGTGACCCAAAAGCTGTTGACAGGCTTCGATGCGCCGATTCTCTACTGCATCTACCTTGATAAACCGATGCGCGATCATGTCCTGTTACAGGCGATTGCCCGCGTCAACCGTCCTTATGAGGACAACGACGGCCTAATAAAACCGTACGGGTTTGTCTTGGATTTTGTCGGTATCTTTGAAAATTTGGAAAAAGCCCTCGCCTTTGATTCAGAAGAGGTGGGCAGCGTGATTCGGAATATCGACGTACTCAAGAACCTTTTCGCCAAGTTAATTCAGGAGGACGCGGCGCAGTATCTCCCCTTTGCAAGGGGTTGGAACGATAAGGCAAAAGAGAGCGCAATTGAGCATTTCGAGGACAAAGAGATTCGAGAAAACTTTTTCAAATTCTTCAAACAGTTGCAGGATATTTATACCATCCTTTCGCCGGATGCTTCCTTACGCCCGTTTATAGCGGATTATCAGTCGCTTGCATCGCTCTACGGGCTGATCCGTAACGCCTACGCCGACCATCCTTATGTTGATAAGGAATTGACCGCCAAGACGCGGAAATTGCTACAGCAGCATACGGACAGCGATCGGTTTGCGTTACCGGGCTCTATTCAAGCACTGAACGCAAACACATTGAGGGAAGTTGGGAATAGCGATGTATCCGATACGGTGAAGGTGCTAAATTTGCGGAAGATACTGCATAAAACGGTAGCAGAAGAAAGCCGGTCAAAACCGTTTCTCATTTCGATCGGAGACCGGGCAGAGGCACTCAGAGAAGCATACGAAAATCGTCAACGGACAACGCAGCAGGTACTGGCTGCGTATGAAGAATTAGTAGAGGAATGTGAGCGGGCGTCAAGCGAACAGACCCGAATGAACCTAGACGATAACGCCTACGCGGTTTATACGGTTCTTAAGGGGTTTGCGGAAGAAATTACCCCAGAACAGACGCGAGAGGTTGATAGCGTATTTGATCAATTTCCCGATTATCAATGGAACGAACAGCAGGAACGTGAGTTAAGAATTAATCTTTACCGTACCTTAAGACTAGTCGTTACACAAGGTGTTATGACACCAACAAATGCCTTGTTGAAGATACAACGGATATGAAAACCAAAAGCGTCTGGAACGACTCAGAGGATTTGAAAAGTGCTGTGTGGGAATGGGCGGACCGCATGGGCGTCACGGTCCGAGAGGTGCATCTACGCAACATGCGGAGAAAGTGGGCATCCATATCAATGAATGGACGGTTGACCCTCAGCACCGATCTGCTCAATTTGCCGGAAGCGTTGGGAGAATTTGTCATCGTTCACGAACTAGTCCATCTCCTTGTCCCAAATCACGGGAGAGTGTTCAAAAGTTTCATGACCGCCTACCTCCCCGATTGGGAAGAAAGGCAGCATCACTTACAGGCCTTGCCGGAGGCTTAGAGATGGACTTCCACTCTTCCACCCTTTCGTTTCACCTATTGCTACTCCATAAAAAACATCGTTCAAATCCTCCCTTTTTTCTCTCCACAATGTCAACTCAGATCAACATATTTCCGTCATAGAAATAAACTAAAAATATAAAAGGAGAATAGCACCACATGAAGAAGTTTTCAATTTTTCTTGTATTGATCTTATTTACTTATCCCTGCGCTGCATTTGGACAAGGGGCCTCAAGCAGCATAGGGGAAATTTACGGCACAATCTATCAGCAAGATCTTGAGCAGCCGGTCGCATCCGCCCAGATACGCATCGTAGAAACGAATCAGCGTACCACCACCGATCAGAACGGCGAATTTCGGTTCCGCAACCTACCTGCCGGAACATATACACTTACCACATCCGCTTCCGGTTATAATCCACCAGCGGAGGTCGTCGTCACCATTGAGCCGGGAGAAACAACCGAACTCAAAATTTATCTTGAACAGGTTACAGTCGAACTTGATGAAGTAGAAGTGACGGGAGAACGTGCCGCGTCACCCGTTGGCAGACAAACTTTAAGTAGCTCCGAGATCCAGCGCGTCCCCGGCGCCACAGGGGATGCCCTGCGCGCCCTACAAGCCCTGCCCAGTGTCGGGGTCGCGAACGACTTTAGTGGCGCGCTCTATATCCGCGGCGGCTCCGATGAAGACAACCTCTACTATTTTGACCGAGTGCCGATCGGCTATCCCTACCATTTTGGTGGAATCGTCTCGTCCCTCAGTTCTGAAATCATCGATCGGATTGATGTCTACGCCGGCGGCTACGGTGCCGAATTTGGCGTTGATTCACAGGCGGTGATCGACATCTATTCCCGGAACAAAAACACCGATGGCTTCCGCGCAAAATTGAATCTGAATGTCCTCTACTCCGAAGGGTTGCTGGAGGGAAAAATCAGTGATCAAGGGTTCTGGTATTTTGCCGGACGACGAAGTTACATCGACCTATTCCTCGGATCGTTGTCGTTTGATAGTGGCGCAATCACCGCTTTCCCTAGGTTCTGGGATTATCAGGTAAAGGGCGGATATGACCTCTCTGAAAAACATCAACTCTCTCTGAACATATTCGCTTCTGGCGACAGCTTTGCACTCAAACTAGACGGCGAAGATGTGGACCAGGATATCAGAGGAAACATTAGCTTCGGGAGCGGCTTTGAAGGGGCGGGTATCCACCTCCGTTCCCGGCTCTCAGACCGATTGACCTCTTTTTTATCCTTGACCCGTTCCGATTTCCAATTCGACGTCAGTGCCGGTCCTGAGCTTGCTCTAAAAATTGATGCACCAGATTACTTGCTCCGCGAGGACATCACCTACAACTTAAACCCGAAACATCGACTGGAATCCGGCGTGATACTTGGTCTTGAGTTGGGCAGAGCAGTTGGCACGGGTAACCGTCCGCCCGATGAAGGTGAGGTTGATTACGATCCACGGTTCATCGAAAAGCAAACATTCGATGAATCCATATCTAGTCGACGAATGGAAGTGTACCTGCAAGACCGGTATAGGGTGTTGTCGTTCCTGTCAGTTGTGCTCGGTTTGCGTGTAGATTACTTCAGCTTGGTTGACGACTTTTCTATCCAACCGCGCGGAAGCCTCCTGTTAGACATTATGGAAGGTTCTCAGCTCCAATTCTCTTACGGCGACTATCATCAGGTGCCCGGACCACCACGACTGACCCAGAGCGTCGGAAACCCCGACTTGAGCGCAAGCCAAGCCAGTCACTATGTATTGGAATTCACACGCCAAGTCTCAGAGGGGACAGAGTTCAAATTCGCAGGCTATTATAAAGATCTTGCGAACCTTGTGACCACCGATGATCAGATGACCTATCTTAACCAAGGCGTTGGATTCGCACAGGGGACTGAGGTGTTCTTACGCCATCGTGCCGGAGATCGATTTCTGGGTTGGGGATCTTACACGTATGGGCTTTCTAAACGGCGTGACCGCCCAGAGGAACCATATCGTTACTATTCGTTTGACCAGACACACGTTGCCACCTTGGCGGCAACTTATAGGTTGACACCGACTTGGGAGATTGGTGTAAAATGGCAGTACCGAACCGGCAACCCTTATACTCCAGTGGAAAGCGCGACTCAGAAAACCGACCCACGCAACGGCGAATCTATCTACGTCCCGATTTATGCGGAAACAAATTCAGGACGGCTTCCACCCTACCACCGGTTGGATGTGAAACTCAGTAAAGCGTTCCGATTCAATAGCTGGGAGATGAGTCTCTTTCTTGAACTCCTAAACGCCTATAATCGCAAAAATCTGCTCGATTTCAGCTACAGCGACGATTATACAGAGAAGGACGAAATCTACCAATTCCCGTTCATCCCCTACTTAGGAATCACCACCGAGTTTTAATAGAAGCTGAGGGAATAAAAACTTGACATAACCCAAGCTCCCACCTATCATAACCGAACTTTTCACTTATGATAACGCAAGAGAGAAACCGATTTTGTTAATAGGGAGGGTACAATGAAAAACCTCGTTGTCACAGAAGAAATCTGGAAAGAGGGCAATATGTACACCGCCTATTGCCCGGAGTTAGATGTTGCAAGTTGCGGAGGGGATGTTGAGGAGGCGAGAAAAAATCTCCTTGAGGTTATCGAAATTCAACTCGAAGAAACAGCACAGCTTGGAACACTCAAGGAGTTTTTAGAAGATGCGGGTTATGATTTAGATACTACGAAACCAACCCTTCAACTTGATAAACAGGTAGTTGCCTTTAATCAACGTATTGTTCCTCTCGGAGTTCTTTAATGCCGAAGCTGTCGCCAACGAGTTGGCAAACCCAAGTTAAGATTTTTGAAGGGTTTGGTTGTGTTTATGGTGAATGAGATAAATAAGTAGACATTTACCAATAACTCCCGCCTTCGCGAAGTTTCCAAAAGTCCCCCTGAACCCCTCTGATAAGA
>JAGWBT010000034.1:774-24791 GCA_021295755.1 Candidatus Poribacteria bacterium | reverse complement strand
TTCTCCCCTTGTCAGGGGAGTTGGGGATTTAGGGGGTTGCCTGTGCATTGGAAGTGTCTAAGTAATTCTAAAATATACCATATATTCGGCAAAAAGGCGATCATCTGATCTATCACCATCCAAATGCTAGACGTGCTGTCGTCATCCCCCGCTATCACGAGGTATCGGTTACTATCATCAGAAACAATATGCGAACTGTTGGTATGAGCAGAGAGGAATACTTTCGGCTATTGGAAACAGTCTAATCTCCCCGTGTTTGTTAACACGTCCTAGACCGGTGTCCGAGAAATGAAAAAAATCTCTGAGAGAAACGCAAATTTGCTTAACTGTTTGGTCGTTGAAACAAACTCCGTATCGGAGGGAACATGAGACCTAATATTCTTATCTTTATGACCGACCAAGAACAAGCCGATGTGGTACATCCAGACCATCCGTGTATCACGCCAAACGCTACGAAATTAGCGGAGGAAGGGGTTCTCTTTCGCCGGTCATTCTGTCCGACAGCGCACTGCTGCCCTTCACGCGCAACCTTCATGACAGGCGTATATCCCAGTCGGCACGGCATCTACAATAATGTCAGCAATCCGACCGCCATCCACCACGAACTCTACGAAGGTGTCGGGATGTTCAGTGAGACACTGCGATCTTCAGGCTATAACTTGGCGTACGCCGGGAAATGGCATGTCACCGATGCCGAGAACCCATCCGACCGTGGCTGGGAGGATCTCCACCTCACAGCGGGCAAAGGCAGCTACATGCACCGTTCGGTTTCACAGTGGCAGGAGCAAGCCAAACAACCCGAATCGACAGAACGCCAGCGTGGGCAAATTCTCCGACCCGGTTGGGGACACTACCAGTTGTATCAATCCTACCCGACCGACACACCGAAAGGCTACGAAGATCATCGAGATTATCGCGTTGTCCAATCTGGGATGGAGGCGTTGCAGCGATTATCCCAAGCGGATGCGCCGTGGTGTCTATACATCGGACCGAGCGGCCCCCACGACCCATTCGTCGTGCCGGAGCGTTTCGCCCAAATGTATGATCCCAAAGAAATTCCGCTGCCGCCAAACTACCACGACACACTGGAAGATAAACCCCGCGCCTATCAACGAGCACGTCAGCAGTATTGGGATCAACTTTCGGAGGACGAAGTGCGCGAATCCCTCCAGCACTATTGGGGATACTGCACAATGGAGGACGCGATGCTCGGTGAGGTGCTTGAGACACTGGAGGAGACAGGGCAGGCGGAGAACACTCTTGTCCTACGAATGAGCGACCACGGCGATTACTGTGGTGCACACGGCTTGTACCTCAAAGGGGTGCCGGCGTTCCGTGAGGCTTATAACATCGCCACGATTGCACGTTGGCCCCAAGGAATCGCCAATCCCAACCGCGAAGTCGATGAATTTGTCAGCCTCGCCGATTTTGCACCGACCTTCATCGAATTGGCAGGCGAATCCGTGCCAGAGGACCTGACAGGTAGGAGCCTCGTACCGTTCCTGAAGGACGAAAACCCCTCCGATTGGACAGATGCATTCTACACACAGTTCAACGGCGTCGAACTGTATTACAGCCAGCGCATCGTGAGCACCAAAGAGTTCAAATATGTCTACAACGGCTTCGATTTCGACGAGGTATATGATCTGCGGAACGACCCGCACGAGATGGTGAACCTCAGCGATCACCCCGATTATCAGGAGGTCAAGCGTGATCTAGTGCGTCGGATGTGGCGATTCGCAGGACGCGAGGACGACATCATCTTCAACCCGTATGCAACGGTGGCATTTGCGCCGTGGGGACCCGCCGATGCCCTACGTGACGAGGCATAAAGAGGAGCAGCTTCATGGCAACCCTTAAAGGCGTCATTCGAGATAGTGTTTCAGGTGCCTCTGTCGAGGCGAAGGTCCATGTCCTGACCAGTAGCGGCAATTTCGTCCATCCCGCGGATAGTATCCTGAAGATTGGACCGGGCGACCCGTTTTTCTACTGTCCGGGTGAGTTTACTGTGGACGTGCCCCGCGGTTCAACGGACATCGTCGTTGAACGTGGCACCGAGTACGAACCCCTGCGCAAGGTCGTTTCGATGCCCGCAAAAGGGGCGGTTGAAGTTGAGTTACATCTCAAACGGTGGGCAGACCTTCCGTCACAGGGGTGGTATCCGGGGAATACACATCTGCACTACAATGAGGGGGAGGCTCGACCCGACGATCGGCTGCGCCTCGATCCCCAAGTCCACGACCTCAGCGTAACCGTCATCAGTATTCTGCAGCGGGGTGAAATACCCTATGCCAGCAATAAGTATCCCCTCGGGTTCATGACCGACTATTCGACCGCACACCATCTTGTCGATTGCGGCGAGGAGAATCGCCACAACTCCCATTACGGTGGTGGGTCTGGACACGTCATGTTTTTGCGCATCAAGAATCTGGTTGAACCTGTCAGTCGGGGTGATCTCGTCAGCGACTTTGACCCTGATTACCCGCCGATCTGTTACGCCTGCGACGATGCCAAACGACAGGGAGGTATCGTGCTGTGGTGCCACAACGGACGGGGAATGGAAGCGCCGGTGGCAGCTGCGTTAGGGAAACTGGATGCCTTTAACCTGTTCGATCCTTCTTGGAAAGACCTCGAATATGACATCTGGTATCACCTACTCAACTGTGGTATCCCGCTGCCCGCATCGACCGGGACAGATTGGTTCATCTGTGCGAACAACCGCGTCTATGTCCAAACCGATGGGGAATTTACCTATGAAAACTGGTTGAAGGGTTTGCAGACGGGACGTACATTTATCACGAACGGACCAGCACTGTTTCTGAATCTTGATGGCGCAGCCCCCGGCAGCACTATTCAATCACCAAACGGACGGCCTCGCACGGTGTCAGGACAAATCACATGGCAATCACACTACCCGCTCAACAGCGTTGAATTGGTTTACGATGGGGCAGTTACACAAACGGTGCCACTTGACGGAAGGAGACACGGTGGGGAGTGGTCGTTCGATCTTCGGATCGAATCCGATGGTTGGGTTGCGGCGCGCGCCTTCGGGGAAGCCCGTGACAGCTTTGCACAGCCGGTCTATGCACACACAAGTCCCATCTATATCGGCACAGGTCGCCCTGACAGTAGCGTGCAGGAGTCGGCAGCGTTTTTTGTTCGCTCGATTGACAGTGCGATGGAGATAGTGAACCGGGATTGGCGGTTTGCAGAGGATACACAGCGGGAAGAGGTCTTACACCTGTTCAACGAAGGGCGAAAGGTTTACCAGAATCTAGCCGAGCTGCGTTAGGCACGTGCTTCGTCAGAGGAAACCCGCCGCTGCCCGCTCGCTTGTGTCGGTGCTGGTTCGATGGTCGGTGCCGCCTCACCTGCCTCAACCATGCGACGAAGGAGACGTTCCCGCATCACCGCAGCGACCTCCTGATGCGACTCCCGTCCAATGAGGTTTGCTAACTCGTAAGGATCCGCCTGTAGATCATAGAGAGACTCCTCGGCATACTGCTCTGATGCTGCGCCCTGTGCGCTACGTCCCCCCGGCGCAGCCACGCCGTACTTCCATCGGTGTGTGCGGACAGCGCGGCCCACCTGTGCCTCGCTTACCTGAACGAAGACCTCGTCAGGCCACCCCTCCGTTTCGCCTCTCGTCAGTGGCAGGATTGAACGTCCTTGCATCTCTTCGGGCACGGGAATCCCCGCCGCATCAAGAAGGGTTGGCGGTAGATCAACGAGACTGACCAGTTGTTGCAGCTGCCCCCCGCCATCGAAGCCGGGACCATGAAGTGCCGTTGGGACACGGATAGAGCTTTCGTGACTGGAACGTTTGTATTCCGCGTTTCGCGTCTTGAAGTGACAACCGTGATCCGATGTAAAGAGTAGAATGGTGTTATCGAGTAAGTCGAGACTTTTGAGTGCGTCCAATACCCTACCGAGCGCCTCATCGAGCCGTTTGACCATGCCGTAATAGCCTGCGATATGCTGCTGCGTTGAGCCGCCCAACGCAGCAAGATCCGGCGGAATCCATCTTCCTGCGTAACGTTCACGGTAGCCATCGGGAGGCGGGTAATCGTCGAGGTGATTCTGGTGGTGTGGCTCGATGTACGAGGTAAAAAGGTAAAATGGATCGCCTTGGTGCGCGTCAATATAACGGATCATAGAATCGGTAACAGCGTCCACACGGTAGCCGGGTAGTTTGACAGGTTGGTTGTCACTGTTGTAGAGCACCGTGGAGTAAGCGTCGGAGGTAAACTCAAGCACGTTGGAGGCGAGCCAATACTCGTAACCACCACGCGCGGATTCCGGGACAGGCCCCTCAACGCCCCTATCGTAGAGATGCCACTTGCCAATGTAGCCGGTTTTGTACCCGCTTTCACGAAAATGGTGGGCAAGGGTCTTCAGATTGGAGGGCAGTGGGATACCGTTTCGGTAACACCCCGTTTCAGTGGCGTAAAGCCCGGTCTGCAAGCATGACCGCGCTGGACCACAAACAGGCTGGCATGTAAACGAACGGTAGACATGTGTTCCCCTCCGTGCCATCCGATCAAAATTCGGTGTCAAATCCAGCGGATTGCCGTGGACGCCCGTTGTATCCCAGCGTTGCTGGTCTGTGAAGAACACGATCACATTGGGCTGGTCTGAAGTTCTTGCCATATTGCTGTTTCTCCTTTTCCGCATTCCCGCTAAAGTTGATTTGTCTACGCACCTCAAGTCCGGCGAAGACGCGATCTAAAATACAAGGCAATCTTCTATTGGTCTACACACTTTCAATCTCTTGTGCCCCAAATTTCTCTCTCAAACTGGATTCATTTAATCCGTCAAGGAGTCCACTCAGAAAACGCTTATACAGATGTTCCGCTAAGAAGAAGAATATTTCCTGTTGAGTGGTTTCGGATACCTGATTATCTGGTCCAAGTAGCCGGGAGATTTCTTCTTCTGCTTCATGCTTAAGGTCTGGATATTTACCGATCACAGATTCATGAAGGTTCGCAAACCATTCTCCGGTATCGTTCAGTGGATCTAATGTCGCATTAAGGAAATCTGTAATCTCTGAAAGGATTGGATCCGTGCATTTTTCTATAAAATCTTGATTGACTCGGGTTAGCTCAAAGAGCCAAAGCAAGCTGTTAGCCACTTCCGACCAATACTGAGTTGAAAAATCAGGTGTTCTTAAATCTTCAAGTGATCTGCTCGGTCTCTGCGGTGGAGGTGCACCTCTTTGTACCATAACGATCTCCTATTGTTGTGAGGGTATAATGCGTTCCTTGCTCACTGTTGATATATTCCGAAACTTCAATGATTCGGAGTAGTCTTTCATTGACCCGTTCCGAGGCTAATCAGAGTATCCATCAAGACTTTTCAGGAATAAGCGACCGACATCAAGGTTATATGCGAAATCGCTTGCTATCCAAGGGCTGTTGCAGCCGATGACCGGTACTTCGCTCTCATGACGTGAACCGTGGGACCTAATATCGATAACTGTTCTCGTTTCAGTGAGTTCGCCAAAAACGGTATCTCGATCTGCGAGGACAAAAATATCTCCAATCCGATCCGGGTGAAGCCGAAATTGATGTGCTGCTTCTTCTGATGCGTAAACCTCTTCGACACCCGGTGCAGCACCTAATGTCTCAATTGCCTTTGGAAGATCCGCCAGTCTCTGTAGAAAAACATACGCCGCGCCTCCCAAATTACCGTGATGTGCGACATAGCGATCTTTGATGATAGGGATAGCGCTTGATGGAACACCATGCTCGGTCAACCAACGTCCCGGATCGAACGCACGGGTCTTTGGCAGCATCGCATGATCTGCGGTGATATAAATCTCCCGCTCCGGATTATCAGCCACAATCTCTCCAATGAGTCGATCCAGTTCAGCGATATGTCGCAGCGAATGTTCTTCCATCGGAGCGTATTTGTGCTGATTCCAATCCGTTGTTGAGCAGTAGGCTAGTTCTGGGTCATGCTCGTGTAAGACTCGACGCAACGCCCGCAGCAACCACCAATTAATCTCTGATGAGTAGATGTCCTCAACCGGTCCAACCGTTTCAACGTATTCGGGGGGTGGATCTTCTGCAGCGATAGCGATATCCGTTCCAGACTCAAGCATCCGCAGCAGTTTTTTCTTCGTGACAAGCAGGGCGGTTTTCTCCGCAAAGCCTGATAATTTTACAAGCTCAAATAACGTTGGTGCAAGCAGAAAGCGATTATCTTCGATAAATTCCCCTTTTCCCGTTTCACGATCAACATGGTAGTTGGTCGTGATGCCGTGCGTTTCTGGGAACGTCCCTGTGGCGAGACTCACGTTATTGACGTTTGTGACCGAGGGAATGACTGATCGCGCGTGTTGGTAGAACCCTTCTTCTGCTAGCTTTTGGATGTTTGGTATATCGCTGGCGGCGAGGTAGTCGTGTCCACCGGCGTCAATACAGATAATCAAGACTTTGCGCTGGCTCAAAGTAGGCTCCCTTCTGAGGTTGGATTAATGCCAACTCGGATCAGATCTCCCTGCATCGCTCGATCAAACGCAGTATTGATTTCCTCTAACGGATAGACTCCACCGACTAATTCCTTAAACGGATAACGCTCCCGTGTTTCCTCGACAAACCGGAGCGCATTTCCCAATGCAGACGGATGATAGTTGTGATTTCCTTGTACTGTCAAGCACTTTGTCACAATCTTGTGCGCGTCCACCGTGACATCTGCGTGTGGGAAAACGTAGCCGAGTGTTAAACAGTTACCGCCAATTCCCAGCCAGTCGAGGGAGTTGACCAGCGCAGCCTCTGCCCCGCTCACCTCGACAGCGAAATCTACGCCGCGCCCCTCTGTTAAGTCGTGTAAGGCTTCCCCGATCCGATCTGCTGAATCTTCCGTGAGATCGAACGTATGCGTTGCTCCGAAGGCTTCCGCGATACGGAGACGCTCGGCGACACGGTCTACGCAGGCGACAATTTCAAATCCGCGTTCACGTAAACAGCACACCGTATAAATACCTAACATGCCCGCACCTTGAACGACTGCGCTAGATCTCCCTATGGGGTCGAGGATTGCCAGCCCACCTAAAACCGTGGAGAGAGCGCAGTTAAGCGGCGCTGCCTCGATATCGCTGACGGCGTCGGGGATCCGGTAGATTGCAGTTCCCTGTCGAAGGCAAATCTGCTCCGCAAAACCGCCGTTGAAGAAATGAGGAGCAACACTCTGAGCATGTCCATACTTAAACAGCCGCTCACACTTCTGTGGCAGATTCCGTTCGTTACAATATTCGCACGCACCACACGCAGCCATGATGCTCCACGTCACACGGTCACCTTCGTGCAGAGGTTCACCATACGCATCACGGACCTTCGTTGGGATGGCAATACGCCCAACCGCTTCGTGACCTAACACACACGGTGTTGGTGCGGTCCGTCGACCTGCGAAGGTGTGTAGATCTGAGCCACAGATGGTTGCCAGCGAGACTTGGACCAGTACCTCATCTATATTTAGTGCCGTGATGTCTCTCGTACAAAGTTCAAATGGTTGACCCGCGCCGTGAAAGAGTGCAATTGAAGCCGGCTGACGCATAAAATACCTCTAAAAACTATATCAGTGGGTGCACGCTTTTTTCATTTTCCCACTCCGCCAAAGCTGAAACGCAAGTATTGCCGAAATAACAACCATTCCGCTAGCCACAGCAAACGGCAAGGAGATCGACACCGATTCGAGTCTGCCCCCAACCATGTGCCCTGAGAGGAAGCCAGAACTCCACGCAAGATGGGTAATTCCAACGCCCCGTCCTTTCTCCTCTGTGGCAAAAAATTCATCAATAAGGCGGGGCATTGTGATTGAAACCGACCATGCTGCTCCTGCACCGAAGACCCCCAATACAAATAACAGAGTTGTCGAACCTGTATTTAGCGTCATCAGGACTACGCTCAGCGCGACAAGACAGGTTGCCACAAGAGCAGTGGACTTAGCACCGACAACGTCACAAATGCGGCCTGAAATCAGTTGGCAGCAGGCGGCAAACAGATCTCTTGATGCGCCGTAGTAGCCTGCCAGCTTAACACCGGAGGCACGTGCAATTAGAACCGGCAGCAGGAGACTGACTGTACCCCAAGAGTAGGTCGGTAGAAAACGCATACCGAGTAGTAAGCGAATCTCTCGGCGTCGGAGCATTTCCCCATACCCTACCAACATTTGAGTGAAAGATCCCCGTCTATAGTCCCCGCGCGGCAAGCGAGGTAGAAGGATAAGCGCTACTAAAATAAGCAGAACCATGACAAAGATCGTTCCACCGCCAACGACCCCGTAATTGAAGCGATCAATTAACTCACCACCAATTGCACTGCCCACTGACCCCCCGAATGTGTATGTCATGAAGTATACAGCGGCGGCGAAGCCAAGCCGATTCGCATCAACGGCACTGATGAGATACGATTGTCCACCAGCTGTCCGAAAACCGGAGGCAACCCCCTGATAACACAGCACTCCCCAAATCAGTAACGGTTGTTTGCTTATGAACACGACTCCCACAACCAATGCGCCTGTCATGCCCAAGATTAGCGTGGACTTCCGACCCAGCCGATCACTTAACGCGCCGCCGACCAAAGCAAACAAACCGCCGAGAGCGATTGGAATTGCTCGTAATAACGCAGCAAACCATACCGTTTTTCCCAATGCCTCTTCCACATAAACCGGAAAAAGCAGTTCGATGGGTGCGGTAACAAGTCCCGCTGCAAGTAAGATTAGACACAATGAGATGAATTGGCGATTCCACATCAGATTACGGGCACCTGTCGATGTTTAGATGAATTACACATAGGCACATCTCCATTGGCAACTACGCCAAACCAAAGGTTAATGGACCAATGGTGCTAGTTTGCAGCTGTTGATAACGTGAAACGTGATGCGTGAAACGTAAAAATCATGGGTTCAGCGGTTCATTTAGCCCCAGAGGGGCGACATGTCTATAGTACATAGATAAACAAATACCCGAAAGCCCCAGCGGGGCGACATGTGTATCCGAAGGGGGGAACGTAAGAAAAATGAATGAACCCGCCGACTAATGAACCGATGAACTCCCCGATAAATCGGGACACAAAGCGACTTGAACAATGTGGAAAAAACTTTCTCACTAAACTAGCACCAAAGGTTAATGGAAATCAAGGGTGACTGCACGGCTGGTGTTTTCATTATACAGATTAATAAAAGGAATGCAAGATTTTAATTAATCTTTGCCGTTGTATCGTGTCGGAGAAGTGTGATAAAATGACGGATAAAATCAGACTAAGTTATCAGAAGGAGAAAACCATGAATTATAGACGTTTAGGAAGAACCGGGCTCAAAGTTTCGGAGGTCTGTCTGGGAACAATGACCTTTGGGGCGGCCGGCTGGGGAAACAATGAAGCCGAATCGGATGCAATCTTCAACTTTGCATTAGATGCCGGCATTAACTTTTACGATGTCGCAAATTCTTACGCTGAGGGTCAATCAGAGACTATTTTGGGGCGCATCATGAAGGGGAAGCGGGACAAACTGATTATCGCCACCAAAGTGTTCAATCCGATGGGAACCGATATCAACGATTCCGGAACTTCGCGAGTGCATATCATGAGATCGGTGGAAGATAGCTTGAGGCGCCTGCAAATAGATCATATTGATCTCTATCTCATCCATCATGTCGATAGGGAGACACCGACCGAGGAACGCTTGCGTGCCCTCGACGATCTTGTGCATCAAGGCAAGGTCCGATACATCGGTTGTAGCAACGAGTACGCTTGGCGGTTGTGCGATGCCCTATGGATTAGCGAGGTGAATAATTTAGCGCGCTATGAAGCGCTCCAACCCCAGTACAATCTGCTGACACGGGACATCGAAGAAGAGATCTTGCCGGTCTGTCGTGATAAGGGAGTCGGCGTGTATGTCTGGGGACCATTGGCGTCGGGATACCTAACCGGAAAGTATAAGGCAGGCGAGCCACCTCCCGAAGATTCGCGTTTTGCTCGAAGGGCGGAATCTTCAATGGATCGGTATCTTGATCCACGGATACAGAAAATCCTAGAAGCGGTCCAAGATGTAGCAGAAGGGTTGGGAAAGAGCATGGCACAGGTGGCTTTGCGCTGGATTCTGGAACAGGAGGGAATAACTTCAGTCATCGTTGGATCAACGAAGGTGGACCAACTCCGAGATAATGTTGGTTGTTCGGGTTGGAGTCTGCCCGCTGATGCGTTGGCAAGGTTGAACGAAGCTTCCGCCCCTCCAGTCCGTTACCCGGATTCGATGGAGTTGAATATCCACGAGCGTCGAGCGAGTGCTGTGGATATGCCGACACTGGAAGCGTAATGCGTAATTCGTCACAATGAGGTGAAATCGTGAGTGAGACAAATTACCAAGTGGGTGCCGCGAAAATTGATATCACACCAGATTTTCCGGTGCGCCTCAGCGGTTATGGTGGACGGCGAGACGAGGCTGATAGCGTTGAACAGCGGATCTGGGCGAAGGCGTTGGCGATTCGCAATGAAGCCGAAAATCCTGCCCTATTAATGACAGTGGATAACTGTGGCGTGCCAGATTACGTCACCGAGGCGGTCGCTGCGGAATTAAAGCGAGATTCAGGCATTCCTCGTGAACAATTTGTTATCTGCTCAACCCATACCCACAGTGCGCCGTACCTTTCAGGTGTACTACGGACGCTTTTCGGGGAGCCTGTTCCTGAAGCACATCAGGAGAACATCGACCGCTATACTCGTGAATTGACGGGGAAACTGAAGCACGCAGCGAAGGCAGCACTTGCGGATCTCTGCCCCGCCTCTCTTTCTTGGGGTGAAGGAAGGGTTGGGTTCGCCGATAACCGTCGGACGAAGGGAGGGCCCGTTGACCATGCTTTGCCGATGCTGCGTGCTACAGGAGCCAACGGTGAACTGCGAGCGATTCTTACCAGTTATGCTTGCCACTGCACCACGCTAGGTGGGGATTTCAACGCTATCTGTGGAGACTGGGCGGGCTATGCAAGCGCCTACATCGAAGCAGACTATCCCGATGCGACTGCGCTGGTGGCAATCGGGTGTGCAGGAGATGCAAATCCCGCACCACGTACCGGGCTGAACTTCGCGCGACAACATGGTCACGCAATTGCCGCCGAAGTGAACCGACTGCTTGGTAGCGACCTTGTCACGTTACAAGGAGAACTCAGAGGACAGATCAAACAGATCTATTTACCCTTCGACAAATTGCCTACCCGTCAGGAGTGGGAACAACGTGTGGAACAGGGTGGGGCAATTGGCTACCACGCTCAGGTGCAGCTCGAACGACTAGACCGTGGTGAAACGCTCCAAACAGCACTCCCCTACCCGATCCAGATCTGGAATTTTGCGGATGAACTCGCAGTCGTTTTTCTGCCCGGCGAGGTGGTGGTTGATTATTCGATTCGGCTTAAGCGTGAGTGCGATGCATCGCGTCTGTGGGTCAATGCGTACTGTAACGACGTGCCGTGTTACATCCCTTCGAGACGCATTTTGAGGGAGGGTGGTTACGAAGGCGAAGGGGCGATGATCTACTACGACCGCCCAACACGCTTCGCACCCGCGGTGGAGGATATGATTATCCAAACCGTCCACGAACTGTTACCGGAGACGTTTCGTGTGGACAGCCTTTGATAGATAGGAATCAAGATCGTTTGCGTCCTAGGTTGGAGCGACCTCGATTCTACTTTCGTTCCCTAGATCGCAGAAGTTTTGCCATTGCACAACCTACTCCCGTTGTGCAATGGCAGAGTTCACTATCCCTGTAGTGCGGCGAGAGCTTCACCTTCGCTGTCGAAATGTTCAAAGATAGTAATTAACCTCCCGATCACGAGGAGATTGTTGATACTATTACTAACATTGATCACACCGATTCGCCCGCCCTGGCGCGCAACGGACACATGCAGTCCTATCAGTGTCCCTAGCCCCGAACTATCCATCCGAGACACATCGGCAAAATCAAACAGAAATCTTGGGGATTCGGAAGCGTCTTCTAGTTGCTCTTCAATTACCTGTCTGAGTTCACCACCCGCAATACCCACGATTCTTCCGCCGAGTTTCAAGACGATAACACCATTTCTAGTTTCAACATTGACATCCATTACTTCTTCTCCTGAAATATCATTCGGCAAAAAGCCGGTTGTATGTAAAATGCAGATTCACTATTTTCTATCTGCATTTATTCTAAATAATATACCATTTTTTGTCAAGTCTACTTTTCTGAACCTGCTAAGATGCTTGACGGGATCAGGATTGGACGTAACGAGGTTCTCGTGCATCCAGAGAAAAAAAGCAAAAAGCGCGAGAGTCCACTGATTTATCTAAATTTGTCAGGATGAAACCTTGACAAAGCCCGCCCTTTGATGATACTATTTCAGGCTGTTGTGCCTAGCGTCCGAAGGTATAATAACGCTAGGCGCTAGAACAGGTTGACATTTCGCTGTAACCAGTTCGAGAGACGCAGTAATCACCGTGTGATTCCTCCAAATGTCAACATAACTCACCTATTCCCCCGTTAAAGGGATAGGTGGCAAATCGAATTATGATAGTGATCGAAAATCTCCCGCTATGGTGCGGTGGAAAGTTGTTGAAGGTAAAATCATGTTATCAATGAAAACATCTTTTGTGGGATCGGATACGGATGTCAAATGGTGTGTTGTGGATGCGAATGGGAGGGTGCTCGGACGTTTAGCTACTCAAATTGCGATGGTGCTTCGGGGGAAACATCACCCCACTTTCACCCCACATGCCGATATGGGTTATCGTGTGGCTGTGATTAACGCTGAAAAAGTCGTGGTCACGGGAAACAAAGCGACAGGCAAAACGTACTTTCGCTATAGCGGTTACCCGGGTGGTGGGAAAGTGAGAACTTTTGAAGAGCAGATGCAGAGGAAACCGGAAGAAGTCTTACGGCATGCTGTCAAAGGAATGCTCCCCAAAAATCGCTTGGGTCGCAAACTGATTAAAAAGCTAAAAATCTATGCAGGTCCAAATCACCCTCACCAAGCACAGCATCCTGAAGTATTAGAAGTGTAATTTTTTCAGAGGAGGAAGTATGGCTGTAGAACAGTATTGGGGAACGGGTAGACGTAAAACATCTGTTGCACGGGTGCGCGTGATTCCAGGAGGCTCTGGCCAATTCGTCGTCAATAAAAAACCGATCGAAACGTATTTTGATCGGGAAGATTTGATCCAGTTGGCTAAACAACCGACGGAATTAACAGACAAGAGTAGCGCGTATGATATATTCGTTAACGCACGTGGTGGTGGTATCTCAGGACAAGCCGGTGCTATTTTGCACGGTCTCGCACGTGCGCTTGTTAAGGCGGACGAATCTTTGAAACCGACTTTGAAGCAAGCCGGATTTCTTACCCGTGATTCCCGTATGGTTGAACGTAAAAAATATGGACAGAAAGGTGCGCGGGCACGGTTCCAATTTTCCAAGCGTTAAGAATCAACCCATTGCAGATTGGGTGCTAATCGATTTCAAGGATACAAATTATGGCGAACACGGTCATATTGGGTGCACAGTGGGGAGATGAAAGTAAGGGAGGAACGACCGATTTCCTTGCTGAAAACGCCAATATTGTCGCGAGGTATCAAGGAGGCGACAATGCGGGGCATACTATCGTTGTTGGAGAAAAGAAGTTTGTTTTCCATCTGCTCCCTTCTGGCTTACTCTATCCTCATACCACGAATGTGATTGGCAACGGTGTTGTCGTCAATTTGGAAACCCTTTTCGACGAAATCGACAATTTGCAGGCGGGCGGTATCAATGTCGGAGATCGTCTGAAGGTTAGCTCGCGTGCACACCTAATCTTGCCTTATCACAAGGTGACAGAGTCGTGGGACGACCTTGGGAGTTCGTTGAAACTCGGTACAACCTCACGGGGTATCGGTCCAACGTACTCCGATAAGATGAATCGCCATGCAGGGATTCGAGTCGCCGACCTACTGGAGTTTGACCTCTTCCAGAAAAAGCTGGACTTCAATCTGGGCGCAAAAGGTTATATCCTCGATCAGATTGGCGGCGAAATCGATAGAACCGCTTTATTGGAGGAATACCACGGTTATTCTCAGCGGCTAGCACCGTATGTGGTGGAGACCTCTGAATTTATCAATAATGCCCTCAAGGCTGGGAAGCGAATACTTTACGAGGGCGCGCAGGGAACGATGCTGGACATCGATTTTGGGACATATCCCTATGTCACCTCGTCTAATACCACCGTCGGTGCGGTTTGCACGGGGTTGGGTGTCGGTCCTCAAGCAATAGATCGGGTTCTTGGGGTTTCAAAAGCCTATGTAACCCGTGTCGGTTCGGGACCATTCCCGACAGAGATGCCCCCGGATTTGGACGAAGAAATTCGCCACATCGGTAACGAATACGGTGCAACGACACAACGTGCCCGCCGTTGTGGCTGGCTCGATCTCGTCGCGCTACGTTATGCTGCCCAGATCAACGGCTTCACCGATCTGGTCTTGACGAAGTTCGATGTCTTAGACCATCTTGATGAGATTCAGGTTTGTGTGGCGTATCAGCGTCGTGGCGAAGTTGTAACGGCATTTCCAACGAGCTTACACGCGCTTGAAGAATGCGAACCGGTTTATGAAACGCTACCTGGTTGGAAAGCGTCAACAGTAGATGTGCGGAGATACGAAGACCTGCCAGCGAATGCAAAGCGATACAACGCTTACATCTCCGAATTTCTTGATACACCGGTTACAATTGTTTCCGTCGGGCCAGAGAGAACGCAAACGATAGTTTGCGATGAGAGTATTGTTTGATAGAAAAGCAAACGCTTCGGAGCATTTAGTTCTCCTGTACGTTGAAAACTCTTCCCGGCAAATCGGCACTTTCGACAAGTCGCGACGGAACGGAGTGGGATTTCCGAGTCCCGACACATCGCCTCAGATCCCGAAAAATTAAGGATCCTCGCTTCGCGGGACAGGAAGAAAACCGTAAACTAAATAGCCCTAGCAAGCGTTATTTTAGGGTTGATAATCCCTAACGCATTAGGTATTATTTCTGATCGTTTTTGCTAGGATATATCCATTGCGGGCCGTTAGCTCAGTAGGTAGAGCATCTGACTTTTAATCAGGTGGTCACAGGTTCGATTCCTGTACGGCTCACTGTTGTCCCCGTCGTCTAGCCTGGCCAAGGACACCGGCCTTTCACGCCGGCGACACGGGTTCAAATCCCGTCGGGGACATTTTCTGAGCCCTTTCCACATTCGATATGGAAAGGGCTTTTTTTGTTTACACTCCGAAATACTCACTGAGTATCTGCCTACCTATACCAACTCCTCAAAACCCAACTCATGCGGAGATTCATAGAAGATGGGACGCATCTGCAGATTCGTCTGGATGGGCGTTGCTTCCAGATCGACCGGTAGATAAATCGAGAACGTCGTCCCGTGTCCTTCCTCGCTGTGGAGCTCCGTTCTACCCCGATGGTCGCGGACCGTTCGCTGGACAATATTCAAACCGAATCCACTTCCGTGTTGTTTGAGGGTATATCCGGGTTGGTAGAGCTGATCCCGCACTTCATAGGGGATACCAACTCCTGTGTCGACAAAAGAAATTTGGATCTGGGAGGATTCTGGTAGATAGGCAGTTTTGATCTGGAGAAAGCCACCGTCAGCCATCGCATCAACGGCGTTAATAATCAAATTGTTAAACGCTTCCTTCAACTGGCTAGAGTCCCCTTTGACTGGGGGCAGGCGTGTATCGAAAATTTGCTGGCACTCAATGTCTTTGGCTTCCAGAACAGGCATCAGGCTTCGCAACAACGTATCGAGGATTCTGTTAATATCAATTAGGCCAAAGACCGGTTCTTCCATACGCAACTGCTGTAAAAGTTCAACCATTTCGTTATAGCATTCCTCATGTTGGGTGAGGATCTGGTTGAGGGTGGTGTGTAGCTTGGAATCCGGTTCCGCTTGGCGAGATGCAGATCGAAGTTGCCCACCGGTTGCACTAACCAAGTTTTTCATACGGTGCAGTTGGGAATAGAGGCTCTGATACGCTTCCGCTCGCGCAACATCCATCAGTGAGAGGGTGAGGTGAAAAATGATACGCGCAGCCGTCTGTGGTTCCGTCTCTAACCATGCTTGCAGATCTCTCAGGATTTCTTCATCCCGTTCGTAGAAGTAGAGTTTGGCAAGGTTATGATAAGGTGATTCATAATCCGGGTAACGTTGGATCACCTGCTTAAATTCTGCGGCAGCCTCATCAATCATATCTTTTTGGAGATAGAGAAGTCCGAGATTATTTTGCGCCTGCGGGGAAGGGGCATGTTCCAAGCCGGTTTTGTAGGCATAAATTGCGAGATCTGCATCTTCTGGACGGTCGTCATACAGGCTTCCCAGAACAAAGAACACCTGACCGAGCGGCTCAAACGTCTGTAATTCATTATCGCGCTTGATTAATTCGATAAATTGATCTATTGCCTGTTGACGGAATGCTGGGCGTGTATACCGATGTTTCGCATAAAGCAGTCCAAGTTCAAAGCGAGCGTCCAAATGTTCCGGATCCCGTTCAATTGCATACTGCAAGCAGTGGATCGCCCGATCCAAATCGCCATATAGGTTTAAGTAGATTTCTGCGAGGTGATAGTGGGCATCCGGTTCCCGTGGCTCAGTTTCAAGGATTTCTTCAAAAACCCGCTCTGCATCTTCCCACTGTTGCTGTTTAATGTACAAGACGCCAAGGTTATGGCGTGCCGCATGAAACGCTGGTGCACGGTTAACAACCTGCTTGAAGTCCTCACACGCTTTTTCTAGACCTCCCAGTTTTTCGTAGAGTAAACCCCGGTTGTACCATGCTTCAATGTATGAGGGATCCAACTCGATTGCGCGAGTAAATTCTTGGATTGCCTGCTCCCATGCTCCATCAAGTTCCGTCCAATCTTCTAACAATTGGCCCAAAACATAATGATAGTTCGCATTCTGTGGATTCAATTCAATTGCTTTTTGGAGCGCTTCTTGTGCAAGATCAAACTCGCCTTCTTTATAGTATGCGAAACCGAGACTGTGGTAGATTGCCGCACAGTCTGGATCGAACTCAAGTGCACGTTTATAGGCATTGATTGCGAGGGAATATTGACGCTGGACAGGCTCTAAATACCAGTTGCCAAGCGCGTACTGGTCACGCGCTTCCTTAGAGGTCGGCAAGGCAGATTCGGTAGTAGAAACGGGAGCTTCAGGCTCCCCGCTGGGGGCGGGTGAAGTATCGTGAAGTTCATGTCCCTGAAAGTGTGATTTTACGGTGGGCTTTGCGTTGGACATGGGGCATCACCTTGGAGGACTATATCAGCATTTCATCCCCAATTGGGAAAAACTGATCTGCAATCCGCTGCAGATCCATCGATGTATTGTGTTCAAATGCTGCTACCTCGATGCGCTTTCCGTGCTGTTTGATCAGTTCCGCAAGCGCACAGAAATCACCATCTCCACTTGCCAAAATCACGATATCGAGTGCATCAAGCATCGACACAATATCGATGGCAATTCCGACATCCCAGTCTCCTTTAGCGGATCCATCGCCGCGCATCCGTAGATCCTTACTCTTAATCGTGTAGCCGTTATGTTCAAGAAGCGACAGGAATCCAGCCTGATTAATTTCGGGGATTTGGACAACATAGGCGTAAGCGGCGACCAGATTCCGGGGACCAACAATGAGATCTAGCAGCTTAATATAATCGAGCCGCCTTGCGTAGCGATCCTTTGCAGCATAAAACATATTCTGGACATCAACAAAGACACCAACACGTGGCTGCCCTGCCAACATACGGTTTGTGCCGGCAGTACCTCGTTGTCCTGAGAGACTGACAATTTTTTGGCGTGCCCTTGTGATGACAGTCTTGTATTCCTCGTTGACTCCCTGCAAATAGGAGAATTGAGAATAGAAATTGGATTGTATCTGTTCAAGCACCTGTTGTGAATGATATGCCATCTCCTCAACCGATTTCAATTCTACTGTTATTTTTTCCTTCTGTGCTTGAAGTTCGTGGAATTCACAAAGTTGATTTGAGAACTTTTCCACATCCCGTTTGAGGCCTATATTTTCTCGGTTGAGTTGATCTATGCGTAATTCGCTTTCCCGATACAATTCCTCCCTATCCTGCAAAAAGTTGTTTTCTTCAACCAATGTTGCTATTTTCTGCTTAAGTCTGTCATTTTCACTTTGTAGAACCGTGTATCCATTTTTCAGTTCAGAGAGCGCACTATAAAGCTTGTTAATTTGCTGCTGGTTCTGTTTTAGCTCATTGCTCAAGATAGCCTGTTGTTTCGGGTTTAAATCTGTCTCAGGAATAGGTGTAATCTTAAGGTACTCAGGGTCATCGACAGGCGAAGAGGATTCCGTAGATTCGGGAATTGGTGCGCCAGCATGACTACAATGGGGCGAGGTACTCTGGTCTGTCGTGTCTGATTCCGATTGTGCTGTCTTTTGTGCAGTGTCTGATGGTGGTGGGTCGTTTCTATCTTCAGGCGGAGGAGGAGACGGGGGAACAGATTGTTCATGGTCGGCAAGCAACCTGTGACCGTGCTTCTGTACATCTTCGCGCGAATCAACCAACAGTGCCCATAAAATCTCGCCCAGCTCGCCTTCCGCGCGAAGTTGTTCCGCACTTCTCAAGAAGAGCCGAATTTCCGTTAGATCCATGAATTGGACTCGGCGAGCGGCTTGTGCTGCCTTCTTTGCTAGGTGTTGACTCACGATGTCTTCGATCGAAGCACCACTGAAAAAACATGCTGCTAGATCGTAGGCAATCCAATCTTTACGAGTCTCAGTCCTGTGTTGGGTATCGTGGAGGAGACCGCACTGATCTGCCATCGTGATAATTTCTTCGTCACCAAAACAATCGGTGATGATCCAAGCCAGTTGGTGGGTGTCAATATGCGCTTTTGCTGGAAGCATGGTAAATCTCCCGAATCGGAGGATATCTTTCTGTCGGTTGTTAAATTTTTAGGACTTTGTTTTGGTTTTGGGTGATCGGTTTTGTTGCATTTCGTGTGTCTACTACTGCGGCTGCGTGATCTACAAGCCAAGCGTAATCGATAGCGGCGTGATCTGTCATAATCACGACACAATCAACGCTCTGGACCAATTCCGCGGTCAATTCCGCGCGGAGATAACGCACGGGCTGCTGGTTTCTCGGCGCGACCTCCTCAACCTCCACTTTTGGTACATACGGATCGTGGTATAAAATTTCACCCCCGCGTTGCGCAAGCATCCGGATTACATCAATAGCCGGTGATTCGCGAACATCCCCAACATTTTTCTTGTAGGCAACGCCCATAATCAAGATTTTCGATCCATTGATAGCTTTCTGTTGTTGGTTGAGCGCATCAATGATTTTGCCGAGTACGTACTCTGGCATTGAGCCGTTGATTTCACTCGCGAGTTCGATGAAGCGTGCGTGAAACTCGTAGGTTTTTGCCTTCCAAGATAGGTAGTGCGGATCGACGGGAATGCAGTGACCCCCTAGACCCGGCCCCGGGTAGAACGGCATAAATCCAAACGGTTTTGTGGCAGCAGCATCAACAATTTCCCACACGTCCAGTCCCATCTGATCGCACATCAGTGCCATCTCATTGACGAGACCGATGTTGACGCTCCGAAAGGTATTTTCCAGTAGCTTAGCCATTTCCGCTACTCTTGTCGAAGAGACCGCATGAACTTCCTGAATAAACTGTTTATAAAAGAGTTGGGCGACCTGCGTGCATGTAGGCGTTATTCCGCCCACGATTTTCGCCGTATTCGCAGTGGAGTAGGTCGCATTCCCCGGATCGATCCGTTCAGGAGAAAAGGCGAGAAAAAAATCTTTACCGACCTGCAAGCCACTTTTTTCGAGTTTCGGCAGTACAACTTCCTCTGTTGTACCGGGGTAGGTTGTACTCTCCAAGATAACCAGCTGATCTTTGCGTAAGTATTGCGCAATTTCATCCACTGCGGAGATGATAAAACTCATATCCGGATCCTTACTCTTGCGCAACGGTGTGGGTACGCAAATGTTAATCGTATCTAATTCTCTCAGGATCCGATAGTCCGTCGTCGCTTGAATTTGGCCTCGATGAACGAAGGACACGAGATCTTCTGAGGGCACGTCGGAGACAACCGAAATCCCATCCTGAATACATTTGACCTTGCGATGATCTACATCAATGCCGGTAACAGAAAAACCGGCTTTTGCTATGGTTACCGCCAGTGGAAGACCGACATAGCCAAGTCCGATAACGCCTGCGTATGCAGTTTGATTTTCGATCTTCTTTTGAATCATTTGCTGAGGGCTTTCAGGGCTTCTGGTTCTTTGCTCCTGATGCTTTAGGTTGAGGATTCGGATTTCAATCAAAGCCCGGAGATTCTCGACTTTGCCGGAACTTTATGGTGTCTGCTATAAATACTATCATATCATTGTGAAAGACATCAATGTTTAATGTGAAAGACACAATACTTATTTCGCTGAATCGATATAACTTACCCCGACGAACCCCATTATTACGCATCACATCTCATGCATCCCGCGGCACGAACTTCTGTATTCGCTGCCCTGCTAACACTTCACCTACGTAAAGGGCATCTTGAGAATCCGTCCAGACAGCGTGAGGCGCAACAAATTCCCCGGGAGCGTGACTTGATTCACCACCCATCCTTGTCAGAACTTCTCCGTCGAGGTTTAGGATACTGACTCGATGTTGTAGTTCAGAAACATAGAGGTGCCCATCTGCATCAAGGAAGAAATCGGTTGGTTGGCGGAATCCTGTCCACTGATCGATGAACCCGCCTTGAGGATCGAAAATCTGGATACGATGATTCTCCCGATCTGCGACATAGACACGATCGTTGTTATCGACCCAGATGCTGTGAGGCAGATTGAATTCACCGGGACCGTCACCGGGCGTACCCCACGATAGAAGATGTTCTCCTTCGGCGGAGAATTTGTGTACTCGTGTGTTTCCGTAGCCATCAGAAACATAAATTTCGCCGGCTGATGATAGCGCGACATCCGTCGGATGATTAAACGGCTCACCGTTTGTAGAAGGTTGGTCAAGTGTGCCTATCGTCATCAGGAGTTCGCCCTCCGGCGTATATTTCAATACCGCATGCAACCACCGGTCAACAAGATAGATCATATCTGTCTTGTCAATGAAGATGCCGTGCGCGTGCTTTAAGAATCCTTCGCCCCAAGTGTCGAGCAAATTGCCGTCCCTGTCAAAAACAATCATGGGGTGTTCCCCACGATTGTAGACGTAAATTCGATCCTGGGAATTAACAGCAACTCCAGCTACCTGTGTGAATTCCCATCCTTCTGGAAGTTGTCCCCATCCCTCTACGACTTGATATGTAAGACTATGAGATGCCATTATGATAAAGTCTCCTGTTCTGGCTTAACTATTTGTCCATAAAAATGTGCTATAACTCTGTACATCTGAGACGCGATAAAATTGCGGTCTTCTCACGTTTCACGCATCACTTTATCATGGGGGAAAAAATAGTTAGGAGTTCTGCCCCGCTTTCATCTTTACTTTATAGTGTCGCAGAAATTTATCCGTTTGTCAACAGAATACTTTCTGATGATAGGGTCATTTAGTATAGCCCACGGTAGGCGCGATCTCCCGGTTGCAACTTCTCAAGCAAAATGGTTAAAAAACCGAAAACTGAATAGCCCTATTCTGATGACAAGGTTGGATAAATCTGATATAATAGGCGTTAAATATCTTCTAGCAATGAGGAATGGGTAGACAGGTGGAAACGACGACTGGCTACTCCTTATATGTTGCACAACACACATTATACAGATTTTGACTCCGACATCATAACCTAAAGCAAATTGAGAGTAGTTTTATGTTCAAACGGAGATCATATTTCGTTGTTTTTTTGTGCTTTATGAGTTTGATGAGCGTCTGTGTTGCCGATGAAAATGACGCTTGGAACAAACCCTTGGAATCTCTCACACTGGAGGGGCACACTGCTGCAGTACTCTGTGTGGCTTTCTCGCCCGATGGTGAGACTTTAGTCAGCGGAAGCAGCGATAAGACAGTCAAACTGTGGGACATGAGCACTCGGAAGTTGAAACGAACGCTGGAGGAACACAGCGAGATGGTGGCCGCGGTAGCTTTCTCACCGGACGGGAAGACGCTGGCGAGCGGAAGTTGGGACAAAACTGTACAGTTATGGGACATACAGACGGGACAGCAGAAAGCGGTACTAAAACACAGCGGTCGGGTGCATGCGTTAGCCTTCTCAGGAAGCGGAGCGATACTCGCAAGTGGAGATTCTGACGAGACAGTCAGGTTATGGAACGCGCAGACCGGTGGATTGAGACAAACGCTAACGGGGAGCGATGGTCCAGTGTTAGCAGTAGCCTTCTCACCCGACGACAGAACGTTGGCGAGTGGAGGCGAACTTGATAACACCGTGGTCAGACTGTGGGATGTACAGACCGGGAAGTTGGAAAGAACGCTGAAATGGCGTAGAGTTGATGCTGTGAGGGCGATAACGTTTTCTCCCGATGGGTTGATCTTAGCGAACGGGAGCAGTCGATCCGAAGAAAATACAATAAGATTCTGGGACACGCAGACCTGGGAACCGGTGCGAGCGGTCACAGGCCATCGGCAGGGAGTGACCTCCGTAGTTTTCTCGCCTGACAGCAAAATTCTAGCAAGTGGAAGTTGGGACCGAGAAGTGCAATTGTGGGATGTGCAAACCGGGAGATTTAAGCGGACGTTGAGCGGGTATGGCGGCGCGGTATTTTCTGTGATTTTCTCGCCCGATGGCAAAACGTTAGCGAGTGGCAGTGGTGACAAGACTGTGAGGATCTGGAAAATGGCTGCGCAGTAAAAGTGGATGAATATAGAGGGACATGACTAATGCTAAAAAAGAAACACTTTCGTTATCGAGATATTGATGCGTTACGGGCTGAGATTGCTGAACTTGGACTGAGCATCTGCCTCGAAGAAAAGATTGAAAAACTCCTTGAGCCTGTCCAAATTGGGCACAAAGTTGCCAGTAACGCATTCGGCATCCATCCGATGGAGGGCTGTGATGGAACGCTTGACGGCAAACCGAGCGAACTCACCATCCGCCGCTGGGAACGGTTCGGACGTGGCGGTGCGAAGTTGATATGGGGTGAAGCGACAGCACTCTTCGACGAAGTAAAGTCAAACAGTCGTCAATTGGTAATCAACGATGAGACTGCGAGTTCGATGGAGTCGATCCTCAATTTAACACGCAACGCTCACCGAGAGGAGTTCGGTCCCAATGAAGAGATCATCGTTGGAATGCAGCTGACCCATTCAGGGCGGTATAGCTATCAGAAACCACTAATCGCTTTTCGCCATCCTGTTGTTGACAAAGTTACACTAATCGATAAGAAAAACAAAATTCCCATCCCTGACGACTATCCTGTACTGAGCGATGATTATCTGGAACGCCAGGAGGATATCTTTGTAGAAGCCGCTAAGTTGGCATGGAAGACAGGGTTCGACTTTGTCGACCTCAAGCAGTGCCACACCTACCTACTCTCCGAACTTTTGGCAGCGAAAACACGGGAAGGGAAATACGGCGGCAGCTTCGAGAACCGTACCCGGTTTATCCGCAACATCGTCGGCAAGATTCGAGCGGAGGTCGGAGACGGTCTTATCCTTGCCACCCGACTCAACGTCTACGACGGTGTGGCTTTCATGGAGGATCCGGAGACGACGATAGGAGTGCCACGGGACATCCCCACGCCTTATCTTTACGGCTTCGGTGTTGATGAAAACAATCCACCACAACCGGATATGACTGAACCAATCAAGTTGGTCGGAGCCCTCAAGGAACTTGGGGTCAAACTGGTTAACGTCACCACAGGAAGCCCCTATTTCAACCCACATATCGGGCGCCCGTTTGAACGCCCACCAATCGACGGTTACGAAACCCCCGAACACCCGCTTATCGGTGTTGATCGGCATATCCGACTGACGGGGGAGATTCAGCAAGCGTACCCGGACCTACCAGTTGTTGGCACCGGCTACAGTT